>JAQIBZ010000037.1 GCA_027858815.1 Desulfobacteraceae bacterium | reverse complement strand
TAACCATGGGCCTGTTGACGCATTGACGGTCGGCACGGTGGCCGACCCTACGATGCGTGTTGCCGTAGGGCGGGCCACCGTGCCCGCCAGTCAAATTGAATAGAACAAATTTACCGTGCTCTCGTAAAAAGATAGCGGATGGCGTGCTTAAAAAAAGGATGACCGGAAAACTACAGTTTCTGGGCGAATCTGCAAAATATTATCTGGAAACAGGCAAGAGGCTGAAGGCATCATAAAATTTCCAAAGAACAAACCATGCTTATCCGGTTAACACATACAGCTCGAAGTTGTTGTTGTCCATTCTGCACGACCGACAATGGTGCGTCGGGGATCGTCCAGTGATGCTAAGGGACATGGCTGATGCCCAGAATCAAAGAGAACCCCTTCGTTCCCAACTTCCTGGTTCTTCGTTGGGAAGGGGGCGCGTATGTGTCAACCGGATAAGCATGGAACAAACTCCTTTGCACCGTCTAATACCGGTAAAAAGGAGTTCAATATTCACGCAAAAAAATAAAAAACATTCAGATTTTCAAGCCGGAGTTCAAAAGCCGAAGACTGAAATAATCATCTTATACCTTCAGCCTTATACCTATACCCCTTCTCTATTATATCCAGGTAACCTGCGGCGTATTTCTCAACGGCATCCGGTGATACTTATATTTCGGATACCCAACCATGGCGGCCCCATAACATGCATGCCCTTCCGGCAGGCCCAGAGCTTTTTGCAATGGCGGCCAGAACATGGCAGCAGCACTGAAAAAACCACCCCAGCAGGTCCCTAATCCCAAAGACGGTGCAGCCAGCTCCAGATATGTCATGCCAATCGTGCAGGCTGTCTGGGCCGTCATGTCCGACTGGCGTCCATGAGCCACAATCAAATGGGGCGCATCACGGCAAACCACATCAACACCGAAGTCCCATGCGCCAACAACCAGGTCCAGATGCATTGTTGCAGCCATTGCCGGTTGCTCTTTGATCATATAGCGCATCCAGTCAACAACCATGCCAGTCTGCCGCTGAAGTTCTTCGGAATCATAAATTACATGCCATCGAACCGGCTGGGTATTATGACCTGACGGTGCATAGGATGCAATTTCGATCAATTTTGAAAGCGTATCCCGTTCAACGGCTTCTTTTTTGTATGTCCGGACAGACCGGCGGCTACGCAGAAAAGGCTCTGCCCGTTTAGCATCGGCAAGCCATTCTTTATTCACGTCAGGACATTGTTCCGGTGACATATGTTTGTGGGTAAGCGCTGCCGTGGGGCAAACCGCCACACAATGGCCACAGTTGATACACAGTTCATCTGCTCCGGCCACCGGAACCGGAACCGATTCCTTATCTTTTAACTCAATAATCTTGATGGGACATTCAGCCACACAAATCCCGTCACGATTACATTTGTCCGGATTGACTTCAAACAGGCTCATGATTAGCTCCATAGAAATTATAATAAAACTTCCTGATACAAACGATTAAACAATTTCTCCGCTTCAGTCAACTGCTGCGATGTCATCCGGCTTTTAACTATTTCCCGCTGCCGTGATGCAATTTCCTCTCCCTGAACAGCAACCAACATCATCCAGGCATAGGCCTGGATATCATCCCGACTCACGCCATGTCCGTTAAAATATAACAAAGACAAACTATACTGGGCATTGACATTACCGTTTTTTGCGGCTGTTTCATACCATTTGAACGCTTTTGCAAAATCTCGTTTAATTCCAATGCCGTTATAACACATCCCGGCAAACCGGTTCTGCGAGTAAGAACTTCCCTTCATGGCTGCTTTTTCGTGCCATTTGGCCGCCTCAGGCAAATCTCTGTCAACCCCCAGCCCGTTATCATATAGAACACCCAAACGGCTGATCGCTTTAAAGTAACCGGCATCTGCTGACTGCCGATACAATTCAACCGCTTTTCCAAGATCTCTGGGAATGCTGCCTTCACCGTTCTCATACATCACCCCAAGTCCGAACGCAGCCTCACTGGAACCATTGTCAATAGCCTCTTTACACATTTCAAGGGCTTTTTGAGCATCTTTTTCCATACCCATACTGCCGTTTAAATACATCATGGCAATCCGGTACATTGATTTCCCATCACCGGCATCTGCTGCTTTCTGGTACCATTGAAGGGCTTCACTCGAGTTCGGCTTACACCCAAAACCTCTTTCACACATGTATCCGAGACAATAAAGGGCCGGCGGAAAATCTTCTTTAGCTGCTTTTTTATACCATTCAATGGCCTTTTCATAGTCTCTGGGCAGACCACCCTCCCCATTAAAATAAAGCATACCGATGCTGAACTGAGACTGGACAAACCCCTGAACTTCCGCCCGGCGATACCATTTTAAGGCCTCCTGGTGATCTTGAGGCACCCCGTCTCCATTATAAAACATATCCGCCAGATTATGCTGAGCCTGGCCGTAATTTTCTTCCGCTGCCTTTTCATACCATTGGGCTGCTTTTTCCAGATCGCGGGAGAAACCTTCACCATTGTCATACATCACCCCTATACTGTAATAATGCACCGGCAAAGAATCTTCCTGCCCGGCAGCCTTTAAATACCATTGAGCGGCTTCTGCAGGGTCTTCTTCTAACCCCTGGCCATAATACAGCATGTGGGCATAACTGTATTGGGGCAGTGAATAATCATCTTCAGCAGCAGCTTTATAATATTCCATAGCCCTGCTCAAATCCTGGGGAACCCCCTGACCGACATGATACATGTACCCGAGGGTATACCGGGCAGCCGCCCCGCCAAGTTCAGCAGCCTTTAAGAACAATGCTTCTGCTTTTTTATAGTCTTTTTGAACTCCCTTGCCCCGGTAATACATAATGCCTTCAGCGGTCAGACGCAGAATTTCCGGATCCGGCGCTACAACATCAGGCACCACATACCCGCCGGTTTCCTCAAATTCTTTTTTGGCATCCACTACCGATTCTTCCACCGCTTCCGGGGAATCAGCCTCAGCCGGTGCTACCTCTTCTACATCCGGCGCATTCTGAAATTCTCCCTCGTATTCTACCGCCTGAACTTTAACTGTTTCCCGCACATCCGGAACTTGTTCTTCATCCGTCACATTTTGAAATTCAATTGTTTCGGCAAAAAGAAACGAGGGGACACTCCCTGCAAAAATAATCACTGCGAAAATAATAAATATTTTAAATAAACTACCGGATACACCAAAGGGCTTCATTCTTTTTCTCCCGGGCGTGTTGAAATAATTAACTGATAAAACTATCTTATAATATTAATAATATTGTACCAAAGGCAAGAAAAAGTCAAGTAATTTATAAAAGTGCACATGCAGTCACAGCGACAGGCAGCCGACAAAAGACTCCTTGAAATAAAAGAGTGAAGTGACTAAAGTGATCTAAAGTGCCTAAAGTTTAGGACTGCGCGAAACGCGCGATCATTTTTAACATAAAAATTAAAAATGCCGAAGGCATTAACCATAACGTTAGCTCACTTCAAACTTTAGTTCACTTTTAACATTTCCGGTTTATCCGGGTTAGGTAATAGGGAATTTCATGACAATACAACCGCCTCCCCGCGATCTCGGGGAAAAAATCCTGGATCTGTTCCAAAACGAAATCACAATTGATGCCGATGTTATGCACTATATTGATTCCACATTTTCAAACCCTTCCATTGAGGAATTTACCCGGATTCTATCCGACCCGGTAAACTGTGAGGTGGAAACTGTTCTTGAACTGATCTTTTACCCGGACATGCGAATACAGAAAAAAGTTGAATCCATATTAAAAACTTATAATTACAGCATTTATGACGTAGAATCCGCCACCGGCTATATATTACAAAAAATGCCAATCGTTTTGATCTCCTTTCCGGACCAGCGGGGCATCTTGTCCGTTTACCCGACGGATTCAAGTATCCGGCAGTTCATAACCCGGCTGAATATCACGCGACAAATTGATACACGCATTGTAAAAACGATATCTTGCTTTGTCTCAGATGAACCCGGAGATCTCCGAATCCGTGTGCTGCTGAGAAACTGCCGCACAGGGTTTTCCGATCCAATATGTACTTTTCTGTGTAAATGCATCGAAAAAATGTATGCCGAATCCCCGTTTTTCTGGAATGCGTTCAAATTTCTACTCAATTTTTTCGAATATACCGACCCGGCACAGGATATTTATTTCAGTCTCATGGGAGAAAAAAAAGTACTGCTTCACAACATTGACCAGGCAGAAAAAAATGAAAAAGCGTTGAAGGGTAATTGCGTAGAGGCACTGATGCTCAAAGGCGTAAGCATATTGTCCATTGATATTGCCGATGCCCGAAAAAAAATCGTTCTTATTGATCACATCTGCATATCCATTTTCGGAAAAACTGAACTTTACGGTTATGCCGAACAAATCGAGTCGCCTGTCACCATTAAAACTTTTGCATCAGATGATTTTATATAAACAATACAATTATTTATAGCCGAACTCGATTATTGTCGCGAGTCGGAGCGATTCAGGAACAAGGCATTTCAGCCTGAAGACGTAGTTCTTTACTTCAATGGCTGAATAACGAAGTTCCTGAGTTGCTCCGGCGAAGCGGCCTATCTGTTCCAGACCTTCTCAGCCTCAGCCTCTGCTTCCTTTTTCATCTTGGAATCTTCGGCCATTTCAGCGGCTTTTTTAAATATTTCATATGCCTTATTATTTTCATGCAGCATCTTGTAAGCCTTTCCAAGATCAATATAAATCGGAACGGCATTCGGCGCTTTTTCCACGGCAGTTTCAAAAGACTCAGCCGCTTTTGCATAATCGCCCATGGCCATAAAAGTCAGACCGATGCCATGGTATGCCATGGGAAAATTCGGGGCGATATCCTGCGCTTCCTTGTAATAGTAGATCGACTGATCATAGTCCCCCAGCTTGTAATAAACGAATCCCAGATTTGACATGGGATACTGCGGTGTTCCGTACAAAAGATCATCTTTAACAATTTTAAAACATTCAATGGCAGCTTCCCAGTTTTCCTGCTCTATGTAGGCCGACCCCAGATTATTTCGGGCCGGAGAATAATCCGGTTTTAAATCCAGTGCTTTTTTAAAATGCTTAACAGCCAGCGCCAAACTCCCTTTTGCCATATATGCCAATCCCAGGTTATTCTGAAGATAGGGGTCATCGGAATAAATACTGTCAGCCTTTAAAAACTCTCTTAAAGCCCGGGTATGAGCGCCCTGACCCATATAAGCCTCTCCAAGGTCTCTGATTGCCTTTGCATGCTGCCGATCAGCTATCTGTTGCTGAGTAGTACATGCAGCCAGACTTAGTGACAGAATGAGCACCAACAAACAAATACCAGGATATCTTTTCATCACATTCTCCCTCTGTTCCATTTAAAACGAAGCCATCAATGATTGCCGATCCTCATAACTTTTATCCCCGCCTGGTTTAAAAAAGACAGGATATTGTCATCAAGCGAGATATCGGTGATCAGAATTTTCATTTTTCCCTGGCCGGTGATCATGGAAATTAAGCGACCGGGCACCTGAATTGACGCATTATACGCCCGTGCCCTGTCTGCTCCCCAAAAAACCGGGTCTTCATCTTCCTGGACAGGCATCACTAAAAGCAGGTCGGAGGCAATCGTTTGATATTGCTGACCGGCACGGATCTGCAGAACACGGAATCCGGTCGCTTCAATCGATGAAATGGCATCTCCCTGAAGATCTCCAAAATCCACCAAAAAATCGTTTCCCGAAGAAACTGACAGCAGATTTGAATATGCTTTGACCTGAAATCCCGCATAAGGAAATGTAATCTCTACATTCTGCTGAAATTTCATACCAAATGCTACGGCAAAATCTTGGATAAAAGCCGCCGGGCTTGACGTATCCGGGGTAATAAAATATCCGGGCCGAGGTTTTGCTCCAGCTCCCACAGATACCGGGCCAAAAGAATTTTCTCCATCAATCCATTCAGATATGGTCAGTTGCCGGCTGGCCAGATAACGATGTAAGTCATCGGACATTTTCTGCCCCGGATGATCGATCAGGGTCACACATACTTTAGCGGAACCGCCGGGATTATCATAAATATACTCCCCACTAACTATTGCAGTCACACCTTGATCTTCTATTGAAAACTTATTTTCACATCCATTTTTATCCGTCAACTGGCATATCGTATACAATAGTTCTCTTAAGGACGCATCATATGACATGGTGACAATCTGCATATTTTTCCAGAAAGAGGCAATCACCGTCTGATCCGGCGAAGAGAGACTCTCATTTTTTGCGAAAAGTATCCGCAGGCCGGAACTAAATTCCATCACAGGTGTTGCTCCCAGGTTCAGTGCCAAATCTTCCTTACCCGTTCGGGGAAAAAAGTATTCTCCTTTATCCAGGAGTTCAGCATTGAATATGGCAGCCGCTTTTTTAAATATTGACGGCAAAGGGGTCAATGGTTTGGGCTTAGGCGGTTCGTCTATTTTTGTTTCAACTGGTTTTGTTTCAACTGGTTTTGCTTCAGCTGCTTTTTCCTCAACAGGCTTTTCTTCTTCAACCTTTTCTTCAATTGGCTCATCAATTTCTTCTTCCGTTTATTCT
>JAQIBZ010000661.1 GCA_027858815.1 Desulfobacteraceae bacterium | reverse complement strand
TAGATAAATATAAGGACATCCCCCCGTACCCGGAAACGGAGAATTATGTGGAGAAAGTTTTAAAGTTTTACTCGCATTACCGAAACCAGCACCCTTAAATGAAAGCTTTATAAAAAAGCACCTTGATAGGCTTACTGGCTAAATTGTGATTTCCGTGCCAGTATTGGGATGCTGAGACGGGGTTGCATTTTCATAATTAATGGTACCATTGTTGCCTCTTTATATGAAACAATAAATCTCAGAATTATAGCAATAATTATATCTATTATAACTTTTACTTATTTGCTGCTATCATTTATGGCAGTCTGGCGTTGTTCTAAAAATACAGATTGGAAGGGTTGGGGGTGGATTGCTCGTTCTGTAATTTTCTTCATTATTATTACTTCAATTTATAGGTCCATTATCTCATGGAATACAGTTATTCCTGAAATAGAGAAGCTAATTCCTAAATGAGCAAATGGGGTCGTATTTACCGGTGACACTCAGTTTCAGTGGATATGCGTAATCAATCAGGTTTTTCCCTTTTACTTTTCGTGATGGGCAAGAAAAGTAACAAAAGAACCCACCCTGCGCTGCGGTATTTCCTGCCCAGAAAGTTTCCGTGGCGGGGGCAGCCAATTTAAGCTTTTTGGTCGCTGCTAAAAATGAAAATCCCCGAAATTTTTCCGCCTGGCCTGCTGGTCAAAACAGGCAGATTTATTGGCATATAGACGCTCAAACAATTTGCCCCCGTGTCCCACGAAAACCTTCTGATCAGGGCCGCATCGCAATGGGCACCCCACCGGCGAGCGTGCTTCATCCTTTCCTTTTATATCCCAACAAAGAAAACAACTTTAATTAACGTTGTTTACGCATTATAAAGTAAGCGGCCAAACGGCTGCGGGTGGCACGGGCAACTGGTTGCCCGTGTTCCGAAGGAACAAAAGGAGATGTCAAGAACCTCGAATATTGGTCACATTAAGAACCCCTTTTGCGCTGGCGGATTTCTTTTGCTACTTTACTTTGCCCGCCAAAGAAAAAGTAGAGAATATTTTCGATTTTCAATTGACCAAGGACCATCCTTTGACTCATTCTTAAAAGAAAATAACCATACACATAATGAATTTTTGATAACAGTTTATATTGACAAA
Source organism: Desulfobacteraceae bacterium (assembly GCA_027858815.1). Taxonomy (GTDB): domain Bacteria; phylum Desulfobacterota; class Desulfobacteria; order Desulfobacterales; family Desulfosalsimonadaceae; genus SURF-3. Next base: position 9,183 of record JAQIBZ010000661.1, on the reverse strand, counting down.
GGTACCGCAAAGCAGTACTGTTAATAAAAAATAGCAGACAAAAGGAACATACCCATGCAGGAAACAACAGCAAACGAATTTCGCAAAAAGTTAAAGCATTATACAGATATGTCGATTCTCAATCATGAAGTCCTGAAGGTGAAACGTCGAAATGGCGAAAACTTTGTGGTTCTGGGAGAAAAGGATTGGAAAGCCATTGAAGAGACATTATATCTAAATCAATTTCCAAAACTGGTTGAAAGTATTGCAGTTGCCGCCAAAGAACCCCTGGAAAAAGGAACGATCCTTGAGGATCTGGACTGGTGAGCTGGAAAGTTATTCTATCAAAACAAGCGGTTAAAGATGCTAAAAAGCTTAAACAGGCCGGGTTAAAGCCACAGGCTGAAAAATTGCTTCATTTACTATCCGAAGACCCTTTTCAAACACCTCCTGTATTTGAAAAACTCGTTGGAAACCTGAGGGGTTTTTATTCTCGACGTATAAACATTCAACATCGCCTGGTTTATGATGTGATTCATGATAAAGAGATCGTTCATATTTTAAGAATGTGGACCCATTATGAATAGCCCCCCAATACACGGTAAATTTGTTCTATTCAATTTGACTGGCGGGCACGGTGGCCGACCCTACGGCAACACGCATCGTAGGGTCCATGCGTCAACAGGCCCATGGTTAATGGGCTGTGCGGTCAGAACAAATTTACCCTGGCCCCCAATATCCCCGCATTGACTTTTTCTCAAAGGCATTTTATCTTGCCACCAGATTTACAATTTCATGAAATAAAAAATAAATATCTGGAGAATAAAATGTTAAATGTTTACCGTCGACTGGCCGTTTTAGACCAGTTGTATAAAATATATGATCAGTTTGTCGACTCGTTGGACATCGCATGCGAAAAATTCTGCGCAGACTGCTGCACCTGCAATGTTACCATGACCACCATTGAAGCGCACAAAATAGTCTCCGCCTTAGACATTGATTCTAAAAAAACCATGCAGAATAAGCTGAATCAACAGATGAAAAAGCAGCGGTTTATCCCCAAAATTACCACCAATCAGTTGGCCGATATCTGTCTGTCCGATGATGACCCGCCGGAAGAAATCATTGACCCGTCATGGGGAACCTGCCCGCTATTAACCGACAATGCGTGCCCGATTTATAATCTCAGACCCTTTGGCTGCCGGTGCATGGTCTCAAAACAGCGATGCGCAGATACGGGAGCGGCTGAAATCGATGAATTCGTCATTACCGTCAACCACGTATTTCTGCAATACATCGAACATATTAACCAGAACGGTTTTTCCGGAAATCTTTCTGATGTATTGGCCCACACAATTTTCAATGAATCCGCCGATACAGGGACAGAAATCACGATCCAACAGACAACGCTGATAAAAAATTCCCCTTTAAGCGCCCTTCTGGTTCCGCCGGAACACAGAGAAAAGATTGAGCCCATCCTGGCTGCGCTTCGTGCCATCAAAGCCTGACTTCTCCGGATCGCTACAATCGTTTATAATAAACGTCTTGACAATGATACCAATAATGATACTATTTATCCATGGTAAAAATTAACGACATACTTCAATCCATGTTGTTAAATCCGGGAAGTATTAAATTTTCTGATTTGTGCAAAATTTGCGATTGTTATTTCGGAGATGCACGTCAGAAAGGAACAAGTCATCGAATTTATAAAACACCCTGGAAAGGGGATCCCCGAATAAACATACAAAATAACAAAGGCAAGGCCAAAGCATACCAGGTAAAACAGATACTGAAGGCTATTGAAAAATTGAAGGAATAGCATGACTCTTAAAAATGATCACTATACATACAGGGTCACATGGTCGGAAGATGACAATGAATATATCGGGCTTTGTATGGAATTTCCAAGCTTAAGCTGGCTGGCAGAATCCCCGGAAACAGCCCTCAAGGGAATCCGAAAAGTTGTTTCTGACGTCGTCACAGACATGAAGGCAAATGATGAAACGATTCCGGAGCCCATCGCCTGCAAGAAGTACAGCGGAAAGTTCATGTTGCGCGTCCCGCCTGAAGTCCACAGAAAGCTGGCTCTCCAGGCAGCGGAGGCCGGAGTAAGCCTGAATCGCCTTGCAAGCTCCAAGTTAAGCCAGTAACTTAAAACCAAACTTGATAATAATTTCATATTATTTTCCTTGTACAGCAAATTACACCATAGTTTTCATAACCAGCACTCAGTTGTGATTTCAATTCCCTGCCAAAGAAAATGAATGCGTCCTTGACTTCATCTTCAAAAATTTTATAAATAGAAAGTTTAAATTTATTTTTTGGGATCACATGTAACATCAGGTGATCTTATTGATATGTATATGAAATTTCAAAGTATTGATTGTGAATATTTCATAACATAATTCATATGCCAATCCGATTATCGGAATTAACAAATTTTTAAAATAGAAATAACCCATGAAAAACACAATCCGACAACTGATCCTTGACGCTGCCAACAAAGCGTTTGCAAACGATGAATTAAAGTCCAATGAATTTCCCGAGTTTGCTATTGAAGAGCCCAAGGCTGATGCACATGGGGATCTTTCCACCAATTTTGCCATGGTCAATGCCAAGGCTCAGAAAATGGCACCCAGAAAAATCGCGGAAATTCTTATCCGCTATATCAGCGAAGATAATCCGGTGATTGAAAAAACCGAAATTGCCGGCCCAGGATTCATCAACTTTTTCATCTTCCCGGCTGCCTGGTATCCGGTATTAAGTGATATTTACGAAAAAGATACCCGATACGGCTTTTCCGACATGGGAAAGGGCAAAAAAATCCAGGTGGAGTTTGTCAGTGCCAATCCCACTGGCCCCCTGCATGTGGGTCATGGCCGGGGTGCCATTGTGGGCGACAGCGTGGCAATCCTTTTATCGGCCTGCGGATATGATATTCACCGTGAATACTACATCAATGATGCCGGTAAACAAATCCAGACATTGGGACTTTCCGTATTCCTGCGCTGCAGGCAACTCGACGGCCAGACGATTGACTTTCCGGAAGATTGCTACCAGGGTGACTATATCCATGACATCGCCAAGGATCTGAAAGCTGAAAAAGGAGAATGGATCTATACCGTCACCGAAGACGAAGCCGTTGCTTTCTGTTCCAAATTTGCCGCAGACCGGATGATCATAAAAATCCGAAATGTGTTAAACACCCTGGGTATTGAATTTGACAACTGGTACAGTGAACAGGCGCTGGTGGATTCAGGAAAAGTAGAATCGGTTATTCAAAAATTCAAAGACCAGCAGATCATCTATGAAAAAGATGATGCGCTCTGGTTTAAAACTGAAGATTATGGTGATGAAAAAGACCGGGTGGTCGTCAGAAACAACGGCCAGACCACTTATTTTGCATCCGACATTGCATATCATCAGGACAAACTGGACCGAGGGTTTGATCAAATTATCGATGTCTGGGGTGCGGACCATCACGGATATATTCCCAGAATCAGGGCCTCAATCACAGCATCCGGCAAAGACGAAAAACAATTTGTCGTTATACTGACCCAACTGGTTAATCTTCTGCGAAATGGCGTGCCCGTTTCCATGGGCAAACGCTCCGGCCAATTTGTTACCCTGCAGGAAGTGATTGATGAAGTCGGTAAAGACGCGGTTCGGTTTATCTTTCTGACGCGCCATTATGAAAGTCCGTTGGATTTTGACCTGGAAGTTGCCAAACAAAAGACCAATGACAATCCCGTATATTATGTACAATATGTTCATGCCCGGATATCGAGCATCATAAAAAAAGCATGCGATGAAAATCAAATCGCTATAAAACAGGCCTCGGATATCGTCTATGATGAAAATGCAGCAGCAATGATCAAAGAACCGGAAGAAATCCAACTGATCAAACATCTGGCCCGGTATCCGGAGACCATTGTCTCCAGTGCGGAAACCATGGAACCCCATCGGATTGCTTTTTATTTAATGGATCTTGCGGCGGATTTTCATGCGTACTATAATAAACATCGTGTACTTACTGACGATCCGGTGCTGACTGCCGGACGGCTTTATCTCATCTTTGCGGTACAAAAAATTATACGTAACGGTTTAACCCTGCTCGGCGTTTCCGCCCCGGATTCAATGTGACCCAAATTATGCGACCCAAATTATGCGACAGGGATATGGAAAAAAAGACTCCTGAAACGAAAAAAAAACCATTGCCTAAAAAACCGGCAACAATTCTTATCATTGACAATACCAATATCATCAGCTGGCTCATGTCCTGTTTTTTTATCTGCGGATGCATGTTTTTTCTCGGGATAATGGTAGGCAAAAACAATGCACCGGTCCAGTTTGACGTGGACCGGATTGAAGAAAAACTGTCAAACCTTCAGGTAAGTGTCTTAAATCAAAAAGAAGCGGACCAATTAGAAAGTCCTGAACCGGAAACAGCAACTATCACAAAAATAAATAATATCAATGCGCCATCCGCGCTGCCCATTATCCGCGAAGATATTATCGACCAGCTCAAAGATAAGGGCAGGACACTGGAAATATATGAACAATATGTACCGCCGGTGTTTACCCCCAAGTATGCAAAAACACCGCCGCCCAAACACAAGCCGAAGCCTGTAAAAAAGGCCCCGGCAACAGAATCGGTAAAACAACAGGCTGAAAAATCAAAACCGCCTGAAAAATCAAAACCCGTGACTGTTTTGAAACCGGAAATTAAGTCAGCGCCTGCAAAAAGATCAGCGCCCATTGTCAAACCCGAAACAAGAACAGTCCAAAAAACACTCCCGGAAACTGAAAAGAATATTCAAAGATCCCCGGAACCGCCAGGTAAGGGATTTGCCATTCAGGTAGCATCTCTCAAAGATCCTGAAAAAGCCAATGTGTTAATGAATAAATTCAAGGAAAAGGGATATCCGGCATTCTGCCTACACTCGGAGGTAAATGGCGCTACATGGCACCGGGTAAGAATCGGTCCCTATCCGGAACGGGCTTTGGCAGATAAAGATCAGAACCGGTTAAAAACGGCCGGAGTAGATTCACTGGTTATATCCATGGATTAGAGCAACCTTAATAAGGAACAATCATGAAACTGACCAAAAAAGAAGTGCTTCATGTCGCCACACTGGCACGGTTAAATATTGATGACTCATTAATTGACACGTTTGCCGATCAGCTGGGAGATATTCTCGAATACGTGGAAACATTAGATAAGCTCGACACCAAGGATGTGCCCCCGACATTTCATGCCGCGGACAAATCCAATGCGTTTCGCGAAGATACAACAACCGGGCATCTTGATCAGGAATCAGCGCTTTCTAATGCACCGGAAGAAGATGACGGATATTTCATTGTCCCGAAAGTGATTGAATGACGGCTTGGTAAAAAGTCCAATTTTTGCGTTGCGCCTCATCCTTCGTCACTCAACGTACATTCGTACGCCTCGTTCCTCAGGATTTGCGCGCCTTAAACTTGAATCTTTTTTCTTTGCCGTCGGAATTTGACTTCTTACGAGACTATCATTGAATAGGAGTAAAAATTGATGGATCTTCATAAACTGACCATACACGAAGCACAGAATCTTTTAAAAAATAAATCCATTTCCTCCCGGGAACTGACCCGGGCGGTTTTTGAACGCATTAACAATGTTGAACCATCCGTTGATGCCTATATATCTTTAACAAAGGATATTGCCTTAGAACAGGCGGAATCGGCGGACAAAGCCATCTCGGAAAATAACATCCAGCCGCTGACCGGCATCCCTCTTGGCATTAAAGACCTGATCTGCACAAAGGGCGTTGCCACAACCTGTGCGTCAAAAATCCTTGAAAATTTCATCCCCCCCTATGATGCCACGGTAATGGATAAATTAAATGCTGCGGGTGCTGTGATGGTGGGCAAAGTCAACATGGACGAATTTGCCATGGGATCCTCCACAGAAAATTCAGGGATCAAAATCACAAAAAACCCGTGGAACCTTGCCCATGTGCCGGGGGGGTCCAGCGGCGGATCGGCAGCAGCCGTTGCCGCAGACATGTGCCTGGGGTCGCTGGGATCGGATACCGGCGGTTCCATTCGCCAACCGGCTTCCCATTGCGGGGTTGTCGGTGTAAAACCCACCTACGGCAGGGTATCCCGGTTCGGACTGGTGGCGTTTGCATCTTCTTTAGACCAGATCGGTCCTCTGGCAAAAGATGTTACCGATGCCGCCATACTGCTACAGATGGTTGCCGGCTATGACCCCAAAGACTCCACATCTATCGATAAACCTGTCCCGGATTATTGTGCCGCTCTGTCCGGCAGTGTGAAGGGCCTGAAAATAGGCATTCCTAAAGAATATCATACGTCAGACGGAATGTCCCCGGATGTATTGTCCGCTGTTCAGAACGCAATGGATTTGTATAAAGAGGCAGGTGCAGAACTCGTGGACATCTCCCTGCCCCATTCGGAATATGCGGTGGCCGCTTATTATCTCATTGCCCCGGCAGAAGCCTGTTCCAATCTGGCCCGTTATGATGCTGTCAAATACGGGTTAAGAGACAAGGAATCTGCCAGTCTGATTGACATGTACCGGAACACTCGCTCTTCAGGATTCGGTCCGGAAGTACAGCGCCGGATTCTGCTGGGTACCTATGCCCTGTCCGCCGGCTATTATGACGCGTATTACAAAAAGGCATCCCAGATCCGAACCCTGATTAAAAATGATTTCATGCAGGCATTTGATGTCTGTGACGTTATCCTGTCACCGGTTACGCCCACACCGGCGTTTAAAATCGGAGAAAACACGGACGACCCGTTAACCATGTATCTTTCTGATATATTTACACTGTCCGCCAACCTGGCAGGGATTCCCGGGTTATCCGTTCCCTGCGGCATTTCCCAAGCCGGCCTGCCTATCGGGCTCCAGCTGATGGGTAATTATTTTGATGAACAGCGTATTCTAAATGCCGCGTATTGTTTTGAACAGGGCACTGAGTTCCATAAGATGCGCGCTAAACTATAGAGAGGAGAAACATGAGTATCTTACCGGATGGCGAAGATTTAAAAAAAGCAGTAAAATGGATTGATGAACAGCTGCAGGATAAAACTGAAAAGCCCGTTTCCCAACTGATCAGCGATGCTTCATTACAGTTTGATCTGCCGCCCAAAGATCAGGAATTTTTATTCAGAAATTTCTGCAAGAAAGATTCGGATTGCTAATTCAGTTATTATTATAAAAAATTATCTCTCTTAACAATGGAAGGAAGTCATCATGTCCAAAATTAAAATCCTTCCGGAAATCCTTTCCAACAAAATCGCCGCCGGAGAAGTGGTTGAGCGACCTGCTTCGGTAGTCAAAGAACTGGTTGAAAATTCCATTGATGCCAAAAGCACAAAAATTACCATTGAGGTCAACCAGGGCGGCCGGTCTCTGATCCGGATTTCAGACAACGGCAGCGGCATGGCACACGATGACGCACTGCTGGCCATTGAGCGGTATGCCACCAGCAAAATTTATACTGACGATGACCTGTTTGCCATCAATACGCTTGGTTTTCGGGGAGAAGCATTGCCCAGTATCGCGTCGGTTTCAAAACTCTCCATTATTACCAAAGACAAGTCATCAGTTTCCGGTACCCGCATTGATATCGAAGGCGGTAAAATCAAAAATGTCTCCGATGCCGGTGCGCCGGACGGGACCATGATCTCCATTCACCAGCTCTTTTTCAACACCCCGGCCCGGCGAAAATTTTTAAAAACCATTACAACGGAAATGGGACATATTGCGGATGTGGTTTCCTGCTGCGCCCTTGCTTGTCCGGACATTCAGTTCCGGCTGATCCACAATCAAAAAGAAATTAAAAACTGGCCGCCGGTCGTCTCCCCCATTGACCGGGTGGTTGATGTGCTTGGCATTGACCTGAAATCATCGCTATACCCGTTCGATTATACCGATCAGGACTTGTCGTTATCCGGCTGGACATCGGATCCGTCAATTACCCGGAGCACCTCCCAGAAAATTTATATATTCGTCAATGGCCGGCTTATCCGTGACCGGGGAATTCAATACGCTATTTTTGAAGGATACCGGGGCCGGATAATGAAAGGACGCTTTCCGGTGGCTGTTTTGTTCATTGATCTGCCCCCGGACCAGGTGGATGTCAATGTCCACCCCACCAAACACGAAGTCCGCTTTGCCCGGCAAAGACAGGTGTATGAGGCCGTGAAATCCGGAGTGCTCAACATCTGGAACACTCAGCCCAAATCACAATGGGCCAATCCCGAGCCACCGGCAACAGAAATAAATGAAACCCGGCACCTTTCATTGGATCAGCCGGCAAAAATTCCTGAATTATTTGATTTTATAGTCAAAGAATCAAATCCTGGTCAAAAGCCCATAAAAACAACCGTTAACCCTTTTTCAGCAAACATTTCTTCAACTAATTCGCAAAAAAACATTTCACCCGTTCCGCCACCTGAACCTGGAACGAACCCTGAAAATAAAGCGCCTGAAACCATTCAACCGCAGACAGAATCCCGGCAAAAAGCCCCTGTCTCCCAGCAGGCTCATCTATGGGAACAGAAAAAATTTGCCGATGCAAACGTTATCGGCCAGTTTAACAATACCTATATTTTATGCGAAGGTGACGGAGAACTGATTGTCGTCGACCAGCATGCCGCGCATGAACGCATTGCCTATGACCGGCTGAAAGCTGCCAGAAATTCAAACACCCACCCATCATCCCAAAAACTCATGATTCCGGAAACCTTTGACCTGGATTACCGGGAAACCGCAGTTATTGAAGAAATGCTGGCTGACTTAAATTCTCTGGGACTTGAAATAGATCATTTTGGTGGCAATACCTTTGTGGTCAAATCCGTACCGGTTTTAATTGTGGACCGGGAAATCAAACCGTTGATCATAGAAATTGCCGAGGCCATGGATGCTTACGGGTATTCACCGGGCCTTGAAGATGCCCTGGATCAGTGCATCATTCTCATGGCCTGCCACAGTGCGATCCGGGCGCGGCAGTCCCTTTCTGCAAAGGAAATGAAAGAACTGCTGGTACAGCTGGATCAGTGTGAGAATCCGTTCCACTGCCCCCACGGCCGGCCGACATTTGTGCAGTGGCCCCTTAAAACATTAGAAAAAAGTTTTAAGCGGGTATTATGAAAAAAATCTGGTGGGCAGCCGCAGGCTTTGTTCTGATA
>JAQIBZ010000656.1 GCA_027858815.1 Desulfobacteraceae bacterium | reverse complement strand
TTGGCAGGTGGTAATTTTTCTGGAAACCCTTACTTCCAAAAAATTAGTAACCGAATTCGTTCAAACGATATTGTGCTTAAGCCGGATCTCAACTATCAGCAATTAAAACAATTATACGCAAGGGGGGCTATATTCTGGCATGCTTGCGGGCTCAATGAAACCAATCCCCATTTAATTGAACATTTCGGAATGACCACCGTAGAAGCCATGCAGAACAAATGCGTGCCGGTTGTATATGATGGCGGTGGCCAGCAGGAAATTGTTTCTCATGGGCTTAATGGGTTTCGGTTCAAAAATATTGATCAATTGCAGCAATTTACTTTAGCTCTTATAAAAAATAAAAAGTTGCGTGAAGATTTGGTCGACGCAGCTTATGAGCGAAGTCATGATTTTAATCTAAAGGCTTTTCAAAATAACATTGAAAATATTTTTGAGGACATTGACCAGGAGTTGTGCGGTGTGGACGCGTTGTAGAAAAAAGGGTGAGCGCATTTGGATTAGTAGACAATAAAATCACGGTGCTGCCTTATCGGTGCAAAATGTGGCTGGCGGAAGAATGTCAAAAATCAATTGTTGAAAATGTATTTTGCTTCTTGCTTTTTTTGCCGTTCACATCTGATGAAACTCGTCTAACAACTCTTGTTTGATAAACTGAATTTTTTCTTTGACCGCCTGTAAATCAGAGTCGTTGACGAGATCCTTCGCAACAATTCGTTTTGAAGGGATCGGACAAAATTTGTCTGCGTTCTCCCGTCGGGGCGGAAAACTTTGCGTGTCATCTGTCTGTTGGTTTAAGTGGGTATGTGTGAGATCCTGACGGTTTATACCCATTCTATATTTACTCATGGCTTTTTTCAAAACCGCAAAAAAACCTTTGTTGAGATAAATTTTTGTCGCTGCAATGCATTTTAGATAAATTTTTCGACTTCTCGATGATTCCGGAAAAATTTGATTCACCCGGCGCCTGAAACCTTCAACCAAACGCCATGCCAGTGAATGGCGAATCATGACCAATTCAGCTTCCAGATTTCCAATAGCAATATTTTTTTCAACAGCGAGAGTCTCTATTTTGTTGATGTGATGATTGTTTGCCTCGTTAATGGCCGCCAGTTCATCAATTTTATTTTTCTTAACAGTTATCAAGTCATTCAACTGATGGATTTTGGAAACCATAGAGTTAATTTCGGCCTGTTTTTCGGACAAATTAGCGGTTGATGACTTGATGGCATCACGATAGGAATCTAATTCATTTTCCAGATTTTTCGTGTGCTGTTGTTGATCCGCCAGTTCCGTTTCCAAATTTGAAGCATGTTTTTGTTGATCGCAAAGCAGCGTTTCGATATTTTTCAGGTGGTGTTTGCTGCTTTCAATTTCAGCCTCCAGCGTAATAATATGCGCTTGTTTTTCATTTTTTACAGATTCAAGTCGGTCAATGCGCGTTTCCTCGAATTGAAAAATCGAAGCTGCAGTATCAACGAGAAATGAATTTCCGGGATCAAATGTTAGTGGCTCATCAGACGCTACGGCAATAAAGCTTTCGGGTTGAATAACTCCAGGGTTGGATTCAGCCATCCCGTTTATGTTTCGAGAAATTGAATACTCTTTTATTTCGGATGATTGACCGGAGTAGGCAAAGAGTTTGGATGCCGGATAAATATTCTGTCCCCAGAATTGCACATGCTGAAAATGTTTTTTCATCAGACTTCTCAGGTCATTGAAATAGATCCCGTTAAAGGTTTCAGAGCTTTGATTCGTTTCTTTTCGGTTGGAAACCGATAAAATAAAGACGCCATCTTGGGATAACATCCCCTTCATTCTGTCAAAAAAATCCGAGGCATCACTTTGAAAAATTTTTTGGGCATCATGATATGTAATCAGCTGGAAAAGTATTTCTTCTTGTACTTTCGGGGAGGTTATGAAATTTTGGGTAAATCTTAAGTTTTTAGCTATATATCGCGATCCGGCCTGGTTGATCTGAAGACTATCCGGTCCGCTTCCGACAACAAATGTAGCAGCCGATGACAGCAGGTAGCTGCCCGTGCCATCGCTGCAGTTTATATCCAGTACTTTTTTATTGGCTGCAAGATCGCGAGAAAAATGATAAAAATGCCGCCGTTGATAATCTTTAATAATCACGAATTTTTCATCGTCATTCACTTCAAGAGCCAATGCTGTCTGAGCCTGATTTTTTGCTGTGATAATTTCAGGAGATTTTACAAGATGGGCATACCGCTCATGAATCCGTTTTAATGTGTGTAAAAAAATAATTTTGTTTTTTGATTTTGAGTTCTGTTGACCCATTCTCACGCGGAATTCAGCTGTTACTTTCTTGATATGGAGAAAATCGTGTTGAATGGATGCCCTGATCCAAAGATCCCAGTCCTCATGGACTTCAAGATCCTCGTCAAAGTATCCGATCTCTTCAAGCAGGTCTTTTCGATGGGCAATATTGAGTGTCGGGATATAATTGCCAACCAGCATTTTTTCCCGGTCAAAATCTTGACTGTAGAGGACCTGTTTTTGCGTAGGTATGTATTTGCCCGCAATCCAGTTCATCTCGACCCGATTCGCATCCGTGTAGGCAATCGGAGCATCGGAATTTTCTAAAGCGTGGATCAGTGTTTCTAAGTGATCGGGATAAAAAATGTCATCATCATCAAGATAGGCGATGTAAAATCCTTTTGCTGACTTTAAGCCTGTATTCCTGGCTGCCCCTACATCTTTTCTTTGTTCATGGGTCAATAAGCGAATTTTGCCGCTTGCGTTGAGTGCATCAACAATTTCAACAACATCTTCGCCGCCATCATTGATTACGACGATCTCAAAATTTTGAAATCGTTGGGCAAGCACACTTTTAATGGCATCTTGAAGATATTCTTTACGGTTGCAGGTCGGGATAATGACACTTACCAACGGGCCGGAATGGTTTTTCGATTGTTGCTGATTTTTATTCATGTTTTTGATTATATTTTATTTTTCAATTGTTGTTTCAGCCCATAACAGAACTTTTCCAATATAAATCCAGAAAAATCAAGATGTCAAGCAACACCTAGATTTTTATTAAATCAATTTAGTTTAAAGTCGATTGCTGAATCGATTCGTTATATTTTTCAAAGGCTGCTCGTCAGAGGGTTAATTTGTAATTATTTTTTTTCATGTCCCGAATTTTTTCAATAATTTATTTTTGACTCAATAATTGTAACTCCAAAAACTGAATCGTCAGCTTTCTTAGATCATTTTTTACAATGGATATATTTTTATGGTTCCAATCAGAATATTTGAAAACAATCGTATTTTTTCCTGAAACCCCTTTAAAATGAATATTTTCAGAAATATAAGATTGTGTTGGTAAGTCATAATCAGCTTTTTCGTCTCCTGCGATCTCAATGCGAATACGCTGTTTTTTAATTAAATTAAAAAAACGAAAAGACAAATAAATATCAGATGCTTGTGACAGATAAAAAACAATTTTGCTTTCCGGCCCGACACCCCAGCGCCACAACCGGGTATCATCTTGTTCAAATAGTGATAATCCATTTGTATAATTTTGTTTTGTTTCATTTGGCGCTATATAATCATGCAATATTCGCCTCTTCTCAATATCCAGTGCGGCCAGAGCGGCTTCAATAAAACCGGATCCGATTTCCGGCCCTAAGATATTTCCATTTGCTTCCAAAATGATAATATCTTTGTGGACAATATCATTTTCCCATTTTATCGCATCTTTTTCTATCTTTGTTTTAGTGTTCCGGGGGTATGCATAATTTTGGTTAAAATAATAATACATATCCCTTGTCGAATACACCTGATGCAAATCCATATAATACAATATGGGCCAGAGAAAACTCCCGCCGACGAATAATACCTCCGGCTTATACGGAGGCTTATCTTTCACCTGAATAGAGGTTTGGGGACACAAGTACTGGTCATCAAATAATTGTTCCGGGAAAAAAATATTAGCCAATCGTGCAATATCCGCATCTTCTCGAAAAGGCTTGTCGATTAATTCAATTCCGTCATCCTTAATTGCGACCAACGGCTTTCCCAACAGGGTTTGCATTTTCATAATAACGGCATTTGTAAAATGCAAAGCCGTATAATAATTCCAATGAGTACCGCTTTTAGAAAACACCGGATATTGAGATTTTGATTTCAGCTCAGCAGTAATCTGATGGCCGTCCACGTAATTAATCTCATATTTATCTAAAAGCGGTAAGATGCTTGTGTAATTTTTCTGTTTTTCCTGATTGTGCTTCAACACATAATCATCATTTATATATTCAGGATAAATCGGAACCTTACTGGGTGTAATGATAAATAGAAAATTGACACCCCGATTCATCAAACACGTCTGAAGTCTTTTTATCTTCAATACCTTTTCTTTTAAAACATTTTGGGGCATCCTGTACATACGATTATACGAATTAATGTACCCGGAACCATATAACCATTTTTCTTTTCCCAAAACCACTGACGCTTCTGATATTTCATTAAACAGACTATAATTAATCTGGTTGTCCATGCGAATCCAATAGCCACGGAATCCGATATTTGTAGAAAGCCATTGAGATACACTGTTCTGGAAATCCTGTTGAATAAAACTTTGCAAAGAAAATCCCGGGAATGGTTCTTTCAGTTCTACCCCGCTCAACGGCATATCCGGAATAAACGCAAAACCTGTTTGCAAGACAACTATGAAACCGGCCAAACAAAGTAACTTTAATAAAGAATAATAATATCGTTTCATATTAAAATCTGAGGTAAATAAAGGGGCTGAAACTGTTATTGGCCAAAGATATCAATGACAGCCATATAAGGGACAGTGTAACAATGGCTTTAATCCATATACCAAAAGACCAGGCTTTATAACAATCTATCTTTTTTTGTATTGTTTCAAATCCCGATTCCGGGAAAAAACTTATTATCAAGGCAATGTACAATATGAACATTTGCCTGTTGCCGATTAGTTCAACCCTTAAAACATCCGTGATTATGTTATTTATGCTTGAAATATCAAACATGCGAAAAAGATATTGCCCGGCAGAACCGATAGAGTCGGACCGAAAAATGACCCATCCGATTAAAACGAACAAGAACGTGAGGGGGATCGTCAATATTTTTCCCAATCGGTCTGACACTTTCAGCCAGAACAATTTATCCGCCACAAGAAATAGTCCATGATAGGCACCCCAGATAATAAAGGTCCAATTGGCACCATGCCACAGACCCGAGGTTAGAAACACGATCCACAGGTTTACATACGTTCGAAATGAGGATTTTCGATTCCCGCCCAAGGGTATATATAAATAATTTTTAAACCAGTTTGACAGGGTGATATGCCACCGGCGCCAAAAATCAGTAAAATTTTGAGCAATATAGGGTCGATTAAAATTTTCATTTATTTTAACGCCCATCATTTTACCTATTCCAATGGCCATATCCGAATAACCGGAAAAATCAAAATAAATTTGTAATGTATAGCATAGTGCACCTAACCAGGAATAACTCATTGTCATGGAATCAAATCCGAGGCCGAAAACCTTATCAGCCACAATGCCGAGCGGATCTGCGATAAGCGTTTTTTTGGCCAAACCGACACAAAAGCGAAAAAACCCATTGAATCTATCGTCATCTTTGGGCTCAATATTTTCAATTTGATGGCTGAAATCATAGTAGCAAATGATGGGCCCCTGAATGAGCTTTGGAAACATTACAATATACAGTAAAAAATCAAGAAATGTTTTAGCAGCGTTTGCCTTTTGATGATAAATATCTACAAGGTAGCTGATTTTGTGAAATATAATAAAGGAGATACCAATGGGAAATGCTATCGATTTGAATGGAATGTTCGCAATCTGGAAATGGTCTAAAAGTGTATTAAATTCACCTACAAAAAAATCCATGTATTTAAAATAAAATAAAAGGGCAATATTTTCAAAAATCGAAAAAAATAAAACAATTTTTTTGAATTGGTTTGATGTTGCGCTGATAACTTTGCCCAAAAAATAATCAAGCGCTGATGTGAACAGAAGAATCAACGCGCCAGTAGGTGTGCCCCAAAGATAAAACAAAAAACTTCCCACCACGACAAATCTTATTCGATACCGCTTGCCGACCAAATAAAACAAAAAAAGAAATGAGGGGAAAAAGTAAAAAAGAAATTCAAACGAACTAAAACTCATATTTATAGAGTCCTTTTTTCTACTTAGAACCAAGTGCCAAAGCATTTAGATTTTCGCAGGTCAAAAAAAAATATTCTAACATAGAAAAACTTGCTTTTTGAGTTAAGTCACCGTTCAGCGGTTTCACCATTTGAACAACATTTGTTACTTTATGATCGAGGCGCCCTACAACTTAAAGCAAGGCATAACAAATGAGTAGATTCTATAAGTTATCATAAACAATATGGCATTGCCACTACCATATTATTTTGATGAGGAAGTAACGGCAGTGCACCCTTTTTTGGTGCTTCATGGCGGAACGTAAACGGCGCGGTTTGATAAAATGTTTATTCGGATATCGTTAAATGATATTCCGGAAAACTGATTTGTGAATTGTGATTTAAAATAAGGGATAGATTTAAAAGAAGATGCTGCATTCCGGCATAGGCATGGCAGGAATTTATTCGGCTGTTAGAGGCGCTATCGATTCATTATATCTCTTAAGTCCTAGTATAAAGCGGTTTTCCACTTTTTTGTAGAGTTGTATCTTTTTGTTAATTTCTTTAACGTTCTTATTATAAGTCAATATGCTCTCTTTGTTTTTCATGTTCTCTTTATTGCTTTCAATCCGCTGTTTTTTTGATATGAGAATTTCAAATCCTTGATTCAGCATTTGTTTTTGGTCAAGCAAGCGGCTTTTTTCAGCCTTTAATTCAGTGATTCTATGAGACCTTGATTTTTTTTCATGCAGTTGCGCATCTTCATACTCCGGATAGGGGAGTCGCTCGGGAAGACTGTTCTTTTGATACTGAATCTGCAGTTGTGATTGGTATGTGGCGGGGATGGTGGAAAATTTATCTGTAAAATGAGTAATGCCCCTACTGTCTACATATTGATAAAATTCAGCATATGCTGGAATAGCAAATATAAGCAACAATGAACACCCGATAATAAACTTAAAATATCCTAACATTGTTCAGTCCTCATGATGGTACAAATTTCTTTCTGTCAGTCCATAACAAATTTTTACCAATATAAATCCAGAAGCAGGGATATGTCAAGCAACACCTTGATTTCTATCATTCCAATTTAGTTCAAAGCCGATTGTTTAATTGTATCGTTATATTTTTCAATTTCTGCCTGTAAAAACTTTTTTTCTTTTTTATACTGCTTAATCCGAATATTTAAATTTTTAACATTTTCATTATATTCTAGAACACATTTTTCATCATCCTCGTTTACGCTATTTTCAATTTCCTGTTTTTCTTTCATCAGGGCCATGAATTTTTCGTTTAATGCCTTTTTTTTGTTCGCCAGTACTTTTCTGGTGGATTCCAATTTTGCCAAAACGATGCTTTCATCTTTTTGAGTCACTTTACTGTTATCTGTTTCGATCTTTTTAGTTTCAGTAAGCTTTTTCAAATCCTTTTTATTGGCTGTTATTAGGGAATCTAAGTCTTTTTCTGCCTGAGAAGAAACCGGTTTGTCTGTTTTCATTTTTCTGACTTGAGGTACCGTTTTTGTTTCTATCTCAGTTGTCTTTTTCGTTATCCGTGTGATTTCTTTTCTTATTTCAGTATGCGTTTCTTTCTTGGTGACGGTTTCTTGGGTGACCGGTCTGGTGTTTTTATTTATATTTTTTTGAGGCTCTTTGGTTGCCATTTTAGTATCAGGAGCAGTCTTTTGGGCAACCGTTTCGATTTTAGGCGGGGTTGTTTTTTTTGTTTTAGAATCCGGAATTGGTACAGATTTTTGTGAGGTAATTTTTTTAGACGGTTCTTTTTTTGCAATTTGGGTTTCCGGTTTGATTTTTTGAATCGGCTTTTTTTCAACTGTGTTTGTCGGTTCAATGCCTGCTTTTTGTGAATCAGCTTCTTTCGGCACCTGAACGACTTTTTTTGGGATTTTAGGTGACGGTTTTTTTATGATAGCCGGTTTCTCAGTGTCCTGTTTTTTTGCTATGCTTTTTTCGGGCTTTATTCGTGCTGTTTTTTCAGAAGGTGATTTTTTATCAATCTTACGAATGACAATTTTATTGCTTTTATGCTGTTCACGAGGAGATACTTTGGTATCCGGTTCCTTAATGGGTTTTTCCGAATAAACTGGCTGAAAAGGGTCTGCTGATTTTTCTTTTGATTCTACAGTGATCTTTTTAACCGTATCCGGGAGGAGGATTTCTTTTTGAGCCTCTGCCGTTACGGGTACATCTTTAGATGTTTTTGGGTAAATTACTTTTTCAGTTTTTGGCTGAGTTTTCGCCTGTTCTTGTGCCTGTTCTTGTGCCTGGGGAAGTGATTCTTTTTGAATCGGCAAAATCGCCAATTCATCTGAAAGACCTTCAAATTCGGAAAACTGTTCAAGCTGTGAGCGGCTGGCAGCAGGAACGGAATAAGGGTTGTCCGTAAGACGCATGATTCCATTTTCATCTTTATATTGATACAGTTCAGATGACGCCGGAATGCAGAGAGCTAAAAAAAGGATACATATAATATTAATTTTTAAATATCTTGGCATTGACCCGATTCCTTATGTGTGTAAAATTGATATATTTTCTTATCATAAATCATCATGAATATAAAGCTTTCACTGAGGACGATAATATGAGTCGGGTAATACGTCTATTTGTCATTATTTCATTGGCTTTTTGCCTGTCGTGTGCCGCAAAAAAAGAAGCCGCCCGGTTTTTCTGGCAGGAAAGCCCTGAAACTCAGCTGTTTGATTCAGCAGAACTGCAATACCAGGGCGAAGCATATAAAAAAGCACTTTTGCTTTATCAAAAATATCTGTCTCAGTTTCCCAATTCCGAAATGGCCCCGGCTGCCCTTTTGAAAGTCGGAATGATCAGTGTTTATCTTGAACAATATGAAAAAGCAATCCATGTCTTTGGCCAGGTACAGACAAAATACCCGCAAAGTTCGTATGCCTTGGAAGCAGGTGTCGGCAGGCTGGCGGTGTATTATAAAACAGGTGAATATGAGCAGGTAACCATATATGCCGGAAATGTTCTGGATCAGTCACTGGCCAGAGACCAGTTCATGCGTATCAATCTGATTGTCGGCGATTCATACCTGGCCATCAATTCACCGCTGGATGCTTATTCTGCCTATCTGAGTGCGCTGCAGGCGGCCAGTGCAGACGAGAAAAGCAAGGTGATTTTAAGGTTGAAAACCGCGATTTCCCTGATGGATGCATCTGATTTGTCAGATGAACTTGCAAAAATAGAAGGCCGGCCGGCCGGTGGGTATCTTATGTATCAGCTGGGTATCAATTATATGGAAGGCGGATTTCCTGGCGATGCAGTGGCGACTTTTTCATCTTTTCTTGAAAACTATCCGGACCATGAGAATGCGGTTCAGGCGGAAAAATTTATTGATGATCTTGACGCTTCCGTAGTAACGGATCATCAGCTTATCGGATGCCTGCTGCCGATGACCGGTAAATACGAGAAATTTGGTCGTCAGGCGCTTGAAGGTATTGAGTTTGCACTTGCCCGATTTTCAGGTCAGCGGGGAATTTCGACTACTCGCATCATTGTCAAAGACACCGCATCTGATCCGTTAGTTGCGCAAAAAGGGCTCTATGAGCTTGCTGAAAGCAATGCTTCCGCCATTATCGGTCCGATCGTTACGGCTGAAAATATATCGATTCAGGCCCAGGAATTAAGAATCCCGATAATCACACTGACACAAAAATATGGTATTACAGATAACAAAGATTATGTTTTCAGGAACTTTCTTACTCCCCGGATGCAGATAAAAACGCTTGTGGACTATGCTTCGCAAACGTTGGAAGCCAAAACGTTTGCCATACTGTACCCGAATGAAAGCTATGGTGATGTGTTTATGAATTTATTTTGGGATGAGGTAATTAAAGCCAGTGGAAAAATTGTCGGAGTTGAGGCATATAATCCAAAGAAAACGGATTTTGCTGACCCCATAAAAAAACTCGTGGGCCTGTATTACGATATTCCGGAAGATTTAATCGAAGAGCCGTCACTGATCCCGTTGGTATACAATGACAGTGAATACGAAGAACCACAGGATTTGATACCGGATGTGTCGGATATTTTAGCCGTTCATGATGCAGGCGGCTGGCATGATGAATTGATTGAACTGATTCAGATAAGTCAGCTGGCAGTTGCACGGAAAATGGAAGAAGAAGAGGGGCCGGAGCCGATTGTTGATTTTGATGCTGTGTTTATTCCGGATTCACCCAATAAAGCCGGTTTGATTATTCCCCAATTGGTTTATTATGATGTGAATGACGTGACGTTGTTGGGAACCAATTTATGGCATTCGGATAAATTAATCGATATGGCAAAGTATAATATTAACGGTGCTATATTGCCGGAAGGTTTTTTTGGAAAAAGTACCACCGAACATGTACATCGGTTTGTCGCGGAATTTAAATATATATATGGGCGTTCTCCCGGATTTATTGAGGCGGTCAGCTATGATACGGCCTGGATACTGTTTGATCTGGTGAGCCGTTCCGACATCCGCTTCCGGGCACAGGTTAAAAAAGAACTATTGGCCATGAAGCCTTATGCGGGCGTTACCGGGACGACTGTTTTTGATTCCAGCGGCGAGGCGGTAAAGGATATTTATCTTTTAAAGGTCAGCGGCCGCCGGTTTCAGGAGATCGAAAAACCAGTACCTGAGGATTTGACCGGGACAGGGCAGGTCCAGCTTCGGATGTTCCCGTAAAAAAAAGGTGGTAAAATAAAATCCGTTTTACTCTATACTTTTAAAATAAGTTTATGGATATATTTTAAAGGTGTCAGGTGTCAGTATCGACGAGCGGCCTGACACCTGAACACTGAAACCCGTTTTATTTAGATTATTGTGTTTTAAGCTGAATTCAAAGCCATTAATCGTCTGCTAATGACTAATTGGTCAAACGCCCCTGTCCGGTGGCTTCCAGTACGGTTTGCCAGAGTTTCCCTTTAGGATATACCCGTTTTCTTTTTCCTGCGGTCATGGGGATGGGAACGTTCACAAAAAAGTTATTCCAGTGTCCGATAATCATGTTGGTTTTTCCGGCCATTCCGGCATGCACGGCATCCCGGCCCAGAAAGCCGCAGTAAACATGATCATTCGGATTTGCCGGAAGGCTCCGGATCATATAGCTGGGGTCGATATATTTAATTGTGACCGTCATGGATTTTTGATGGAAATAAGAATGGATTTTATCTTTTAAAAAAACACCGATATCATCAAGTTTCAGGTTGCCGGAAGCATCATATTCCGGTGTCGTATCCTGAAAAAAATTCTGGCCGGACCCTTCCGCAACAACAATGACTGCGTGTTTTCTTTCTTTAAGCCTTTTTTCAAGCCGGGTTAAAAGGCCGTTTTCCCCTTCAAGGTCGAAATTAATTTCCGGGATCAGCACAAAATTGACATCCTGCTGTGCCAGAGCAGCTGTGGCGGCAATAAATCCGGAGTGGCGTCCCATCAGCTTTATCATTCCGATGCCGTTGGGATAACCTTCCGCTTCTTTATGGGCCCCTTTGATGGCTTCAGTGGCGATGTCCACGGCCGAATCAAACCCGAATGATTTGGCCACCCTGTAAATATCATTGTCAATGGTTTTGGGAATTCCGATCACGCTGATTCTGGCGTTGCGTTTTTTGATCTCTTCAACAATTTTTGAAGCGGCCTTGAGTGTGCCGTCCCCGCCGATCATAAAAAGGATGCCGATATTCAGTCGTTCCAGGCAGTCAACAATGGCTTCAATGTTCTGCGGCCCTCTGGACGAACCAAGAATTGATCCTCCCATCTCATGTATATTCACTACCTTGTCCGGGTCAAGCTCCACGAGCTCATGGCCGCATTCCGGTATAAACCCTTCCAGGCCGTAGCGGATGCCGTAAATATGTTTTACCTGATAGCGGTGGTAAAGTTCCAGAACAATTGCACGAATAACGTTGTTAAGCCCGGGGCACAAACCGCCGCAGGTTACCAGAGCACATTTGAGCTTGCTCGGGTCAAAGTAAATTTTTTCTCTGGGACCGGCCAGTTCAAACGTCGGTGGTGATTTTTGATTCTTTATCTGTTCAATGAGCGCATCGGCATTGACATCAATTAAAATCCTGTCTTTATCGGATTTGAACATTTCCTTGCTGGTCCCGATGGAATCATTCAGCAGCGGTGTTTTGATTTTGGCTTCGCCAAGTGATTCAATGTGGGTATCGATGGCTTGAGATTCGCTCATAGGTCTTCTTTCGTGAAAACTTTTTTTAGGTGAATTTACACCACTGTAATGAAAAAAAATATCGATTAGATAAAATGCTATGGTTATTAAGTTATCTGGGAGTCAAAAAGAATCATATCCCATTGAATTTTAAAGCCCCTTTGCCAAGAATATCATGGAGGTGCAGTACGCCGGCAACCTTTCCGTCATTGTCAATAACCGGCAAAACAGTAATCTGATGCGTTTCCATGATGTTTAACGCATCATAGAGGGGAGCATTTTCATCAATGGATTTCGGTTTGGCTATCATCAGTTCAGCGGCCTTTTTTTCAAATACGGCAATTTTCCCGACCAGCATTCTTCGCACATCACCGTCGGTTATGATTCCGGAAAGTGTATTGTCCGGTTTTGCGATCATGACAACACCCAGATTGTTTTTGTCCAGTATGTCCAGAGCGGTTGCCATATCCGTATTTTCGCTGACCAGAGGAATGGCATTTCCTGTCAGCATAATGTCTTTGACTGTATAAGAAGACAGTCTCTGTCCCAGATTTCCGCCCGGATGAAATTTTTTAAAATCAGTGGGCGTAAATTTGTGTTTGTTAATCATAACGACTGCCAGCGCATCGCCCATTGCCAGCAAGGCGGTGGTGCTGGTTGTCGGAGCCAGGCCCAGCGGACATGCTTCTGTTTCAACGCCAACATCAATCACAACATCACTGTGATGGGCCAGAGTTGAATTTTTATTGCCGGTAAATGCAATGATCGGGCAGCCGGCATTTCGAATACTGGGCAGCAGGATATTCAGCTCATCGGTTTCACCGCTGTTGGACAGGGCAATAAAGACATCTTTGTGAGATACAATGCCCAGGTCCCCGTGCATGGCTTCAACCGGATGCAGAAAAATGGACCGGGTGCCGGTGCTGTTTAATGTCGCAGCTATCTTTCTGCCGATAATTCCGGATTTTCCAATGCCGCCAATGATCACACGGCCATGTGATTTATATATTAAATCAATCATTTTAGTAAAATTGTCATCAACTTTTTCCGCCAGCGCAAGAATGCCTTCCGCTTCAATCTTTAAAACTTTAACCGCCTGTTCGATGGACATGGATTTTTTCCTTGAAAGAAATGTGTAATTAAGTCTACTCGACTCAATAACTTACCAGTTTATATAAGCATGGTCTGCGTTTAAGGTTGCAATTTTTTTAATATTAAATCAAGATTTGTTTTATGCTATCGAATTGCACGGGCAGTTAATCAGGAAAAAAGATTGACAAACCGTATGAATTTGATTAATTTTCGAAGACCAAAATTTATAAACTATCTTTTAACGGCGCCGTAAATTTCAGGCGCCGTTATTTATAGAAAAAAAGATAATGGAGGAAACAAGATGATTTGTACAACCGTCAGAAATGGTGAAGAGTGCGTATTTATGACCAAAAACGGATGCTCTTATAACGGGGGGTCCTGTAATCCAGTGATTGAGGCCTGTACCGGGTGCAATCGAAGCAAGGAATATGAAACCGGATGGTATTGTTCGGCTGCTCCGGATCCTGCTTTAAAATGGAAAAATGGTAACTGCAATATTGCTACCCATGTCACCATGACCGTTAAAGAAGAAAAAGCCAAGCTGAACCCAATTAAGGCGTCTAAACGCGGCCACTAAATATTTTTGTAAAAAAGATCCATTCAAATAAAAAACGGGCGCTGTGCTTTTGCCAGCGCCCGTTTTTTTGTTTGCTGTGCTACAAAAAGAATTGCATTTATTTTGGACTCTATTTGATCAGATTTTTGTCCAGCTCAATATCCGTAAAAACAAATCGAACCGGATTTTATTTCAACCCATGAACGCTTACCAGAAAGAACAGCTTGATGCTCTGCGGATGATCCGCCAAATTTTAAAAGGTTTATCGGGGTCTGAATTTTCATTTTTAAAAATGGAAATAGCTGATTATATAACATTCAGAGCTGATGTTGCCGTTTTTATGGAAAAACATTTTCAAGAGATCTGTACGGAAAAATGTTATTACAGCAAGCTCAGCGCCTGTTGCTCTAAAGACGGTATTATCGCATTTTTTGCCGATGTGGTGATTAATGCATTGAGTGCTGCAAATGATGATTTGGACCGGTTGGAATTTGCCATCCAGAATCCGGCAAATGCGTTTAAATGTATTTTTTTATCAGAAACCGGGTGTCTGTGGAAGGTCAAGCCCATTGTCTGTGAGATGTTTCTTTGTGATGAGGCGGAAAACAGGGCTTTTAAAGATGGCCCGGAAACACGGAAGCAATGGGAAGCATATAAGGAGCTGAAAAAAGACTACACCTGGCCGGATAAACCGGTTTTGTTTGAGAAACTGGAAAGTCTTTTTATTGAAAAAGGCTGCAGTTCGACGCTGATGTATATTCATAACAGCCCGGGGCTGATGCGGATCAAAAAGAATCGGGATAAGTGACCGGCTGTGTCCGGTTTCAACCTTCAGCCTTATACCTTCTACCTGACTCCCTTTTACATCAGCGACATCAGCGACTCCCACCGTTCCACTTCAGTGCTTACCGGGAGACCTTTTTCCCTCAGGATCGCAATAATCTTTTCATCATTAAATCTTAAAAACGGATCCACTTTGCGTTCATCAGCTAAAGTGGCAAACACATGATCCGGATCATATCGTTTTAAGTAAGGATCCAAATGTTCATTGTCCGGTTCCAGTTTTTTTGCAAATTCAATATATTCTTCCACATAGTCATGGCCGGCATAAACAATGGTTTCTCCGGGCAGTTCAAGAATGGTTTTGACGGCTGTTAAAAAGCGTTGATAATCTCCGGTAAAACAGCGGCCGACTTTTCCGTTGAATAATGTGTCTCCGGCGATCAGAATATTATCAAAATGAAAACAAACCGAGTCGGCGGTATGGCCAGGTGTGTGAAAGACGTGGATTGGATCTTCGTCAATTTCTATGTCTTTGAGTTTTAATAGTGTTTGAAGATCTAAATACTTGGCTTTTGAACGGCTGATCAGTGTCTGATCCCCCATCGTGTGATCCATGTGGGAATGGGTGTTGGTCACATACTTTAATTCAAGGTTCCGGCTTTGGACGAAAGATAAAATTTCATTTGCTGCGCCGCCGTCAATGGCTATTGCTGCCTTTTCGCCATAGACCAGATAACCCAGATTATCTGCTCCGTATTTAAATTGTTTAATTTCCAATTTTTTTCTCCTAAAAAGGTTTTTATGGTGAGGTGCCATCACTGCCACAGTAAGGAATTTATCAATGAAATGGCATGATTTAGTTCGTGGAAACCACCACTGTTCGATGTGCGATGTTTATTCCCTTCAGCCTTCTGCCTTCAACCTTAATCCCTTCTACATATTTACTTGATCCCGCCCTTTGAGTTTTAATATTTGACGTGTTTCATCCGGACTGGCTGGTTCATAGCCGAGTTCTTTGGCAATGCGGACCATTTTTTCCACCAGTTCGGCATTGGATCTGGCCATTTGCCCGGCAGACAGCCACAAATTATCTTCTAAACCGACCCGGGCACCGCCGCCAAGCAACATTGAAGTGGTGGCCAAGGGAAACTCATGTCTGCCGGCACCAATGGTGGAGAACATAAAGTTTTTACCAAACAAAGAGTCTGCGGTCTGTTTCATGTGCACCAGATGGGGAATAGTGGATGCAATCCCGCCGAGGATGCCGGTTACAAACTGCACATAGAGCGGGTTTTCAATCTGGCCCTTGTTATCCCATCTTTTTCACAATAATGAACAAATGCTCATTATGAGCATATTTTTAAAGCCCTTAAAAATTTAAACGTAATTATTCCAGCATATTAAAAATATGATATTCTGCCTTTTCGTGTGTAGTGCCATAAAATAAAAAATATCTTGTTTTTTTGTTGACACCGGTCTATACTGGGAAACATGTATATTCGAAGAACCTCAATAAAAAGCAGAAAAGATGGCAGGCAATATTATACTT
>JAQIBZ010000588.1 GCA_027858815.1 Desulfobacteraceae bacterium | reverse complement strand
ACATCCAGGTTACCCCATACATTAAAACCAAAATTACCGGCTGCCACATCCACACTCGGCTGAACCACCACACCATCATTAAATGTCTGACCTCTCCATACGTAGGCAGAATTCACATCCACTGCTGCTGTGACATCTGCGCCAAATGCGGTTCCTGCACTCATCAAAACTGCTACCAAAGTAATTACAACTACTGTTTTACGTAACTTCATAACTCTCTCTCCTTTTAAAAAAAATTTATTTAAATATCATACGCTGTTTTGCTTTATAGATATTGCACCAAGCATGCCAGTTCTAAAAGAAGAGCCCATAAAATGAGAAATATTAAGTTATATCAAAACTATAACATCACAACGCACAAAATGCCACAAACGCAAATTGTTACATTTTTGTAAATATTGCAATCTAACTGCTACATTTTTGAAAATTATTTTATATCTCCTCTCTTGCAAACAATTTCGGTACCCGTTCATGGGGTCGAAATTATCAATTTTTCGTAAACTGTTGTTCTGTAAGCGTTTACAGGGTACCGCAGATGCGAGGCGGGGTTACGAAGACGTACTCGTCGTACTTCAAGTGCCCGGGAACAAAGCAGGTGCGGTGCCCTGTGAACGCTTACCAATTTCGATACAAGCAGACAGACCGGGCCCCGCATGAAGACAGGCCATCAATTTTATTGACACCATGCGGACAGACCGGTAATATTACTGGGTAATTTTTGGCACCATTCCCAACAGTCCCATAGTCATTCAACCAAAAACAATGCTTTGCAATGAGGACAATCATGAAAACAGAATCCAACATTTTACAATACCTGCCCATCGTTAAAAACATCCAGATTTTCCACTGGCTGCATGAAGACGAACTTCAAAAAATGCTGTTGATCTCCTCCATTCAACATTATGAAAAAGGAGAAACAGTCATTACCCAGGGGGAAGTGGGTGATTGTCTGTACGCGGTAGTCAATGGGGGTGTTGATGTATATGTTCACGATACAAACAAAAAAGATATCGCCATCAGCCATATCGATAAAGGAGAAATTTTCGGCGAATCCGCCATTTTTCTGGCAACCAAAAGAACAGCCAGCGTCATCTGTTCCGGCGAAACCATTGTCATGAAAATTTCCCGGAAAAATCTGATTTTTTATTTTAAAACATATGCCCATGCCGGTAACAAACTGCTGATGCTCATGATTCTCAACCTTTTGAACAAGCTCAGACATGCCAATGAAGACCTGGTTCTGGAAAAACAATCAGATCTTGATTTCAATTATGTCGATTCCCTGATTCAGGAATTTATTACTGAGTCTGACCTGCCGTCAGATTAAAGATGGATTCATCCTTATGACATTCCAAAAGCGATTATACTCTTTTACCCAGCATCAGATTATTGAAAAAGTCCAGGTGAACATTCCTTTTACCATGCTGGTGGAAAGACAATGGCAGGATCTTTTTTTCAATTCCGGAATAAACCCTGAAATCGGGCTGGCAGCTGAAGCTCTGGACAATTTCTCATTATCGGATTTCAAAAGATTTGCAGACCAGTTTCATCATCGCAACCGATCGATTACCCTTCACGGACCGTTCATGGATTTGTCTCCCGGATCACCAGATCCGAAAGTAAGGGAACTCACCAAATTCCGATTTAAGCAGCTCCTTGATGCGGTCTCTGTTTTTAAGCCAAAAACAGTCGTCTGCCATGCCGGGTATGATCATGTAAGATACAATTTTTATAAAGAAAAATGGCTGGAACACACCGTAAAAATATGGAAATGGCTGGGCAGGGAACTCTTTGAGCGAGGAACCCGCCTGATGCTTGAAAATGTCTACGAAAAAGAACCAGAGGACCTTTTGCAGGTATTGGAACGACTGGACCCGAAACATATCGGATACTGCCTGGACGTGGGGCATTTGGCATCTTTTGGAAAATTCCCCCTCGAAAAATGGCTCGACGCCACCGGAGAATATATCGGACAACTCCACCTTCATGACAACCATGGCGATCATGACAGTCACCTGGGAATGGGAAAAGGGATCATCAATTTTGATCGTATATTCGGATACATCAAACACATGACAAAAAAACCGGTCATTACCCTTGAACCCCATGAGCAAGAAGATTTCATCGCAAGCCTGGCTTATCTCGAACAATCTGATTTTTTATCAGTGATGGCGGCGTAAAAAGCCCCAACTGCTGTGTTGCACTTCATTCTTCGTCTGCATTTTTTCACGGGGGAGTAGCAAGCTACGCCTCATTCCTCAGAATTTGTGCGCCTTGCATTTGGGGCTTTTTACGCCGCCATATAAATATGATTTTTTTACCTGATTATCACCATTGTTTTTATAAAACAGCTTAAGCGAAAATCAGTCGTTTCTCGGGCAAAATTCATCGCAAAATTTTTTAATAAATATACAAATGGTTATCTTGACATTCCGTTACGCCGGAATTTTTCAATTCATCTTGACATCATAAAAATCAATTGATAGAAAAATTGCTTTTAAAGTGAATTTCATATTCTGAAAATTGATCCTGAAATTAATCTGGGCAAACAGACGATTTTGAACCACTGAAAAGCCGATTTGTCGATTCCATACTTTATTAAATTGAATATATGTAGTGAGCAAAACACCATTAGATTAGAAACATAAATTAGGTCATTCAATCAATCTACAAGAGGAGAAAATTATGATTAAACCACTTGGTTCAGACAAATTAATGCCGCTGTACGTAGCAGACGACGCAAAACGCGCCGAATTACTCAAAGAAGCAGCAGGCCTGCCTTCAGTTGTTATCAGCTCCGCAGCTGCCGGAAATGCTGTTATGCTGGCCGGCGGTTACTTTACCCCGATGACAGGCTACATGAATGTTGCCGATTCCATGGCTGTTGCTAAAAACATGAAAACAACCGGCGGTCAATTCTGGCCAACCCCGGTACTGAACGTTGTTGAAGACGCTTCAGCCATCAAAGACGCCAAAAGAATCGCTCTTCTGGATCCCAACGTAGACGGCAATCCGGTTATCGCTATTCAGGATGTTGAATCCATTGAAGAATTCACAGCTGACCAGATGACCGAAATGACCAAAGAAATCTACGGCACCGATGATATGGATCATGTTGGTGTAAAAGCATTTAATACCGTCGGCAAAACCTGCATCGCCGGTCCGATTCAGGTACTCAACTACTCTTATTTTGACAAAGAATTCGCCGGCACTTTCAAAACTGCCGTTGAAATCCGCGAAGAAATGGGCAAACTCGGCTGGGAAAAGATTGTTGCTTTCCAAACCCGTAACCCGATGCATCTGGCTCATGAAGAACTCTGCCGCATGGCTTATGAAGATGAAAAAGCCGATGGCATTCTCATCCATATGCTGCTTGGAAAACTGAAAAAAGGCGATATTCCTGCTGACGTTCGCGATGACTGTATCCGTAAAATGGTTGAAGTTTACTTTCCGCCCAACACCGTTATGGTTACCGGTTACGGATTTGACATGCTGTATGCCGGCCCCCGTGAAGCTGTTCTGCATGCCTGCTTCCGTCAGAACTGTGGTTGTACACACCTGATCGTTGGTCGTGACCATGCCGGCGTTGGCGACTACTACGGTCCGTTCGATGCACAGACCATTTTCGACGACATCACTAAAGACGACCTTCAGATTGACATCTACAGAGCAGATCATACCGCTTATTCAAAGAAACTGGATAAGGTTGTCATGATGAGCCGCGTTGAAGATCATACCAAAGAAGACTTTGTTCTTCTTTCCGGAACCAAAGTTCGTGAAATGCTCGGCCAGGGAATCAAACCGCCGAAAGAATTCTCACGCCCGGAAGTTGCAGACATCCTGATTGCTTACTACCAGTCTCTGCAATAAGAAAAAGTAAAATTCAGGCTTTTGCTTTTTTGCTGAATCCTGATTGAGATTTAAAAAGCCCGCTCTTTTATATTGAGCGGGCTTTTTTTATTGGGGGGTTTTTAAAGCTATCAACACAAATCGTTTGTCGGGTTTGGGCAAGGCAATCCCTATGCTGTGGATACCAACCTGGTCCGCACCATTGATCTCCTGATTTTTGGAAAACATCACCTGTGGCATGGAAAAGGAATCGCATTTGATCCGGAATGACCTCAATAATCCTCAAACCGCACTGAGATTATGCAAAAATATTATTATCTGATTCATATTCAATACCTGGGATTTCGATATCACGGCTGGCTGAAACAGCCCGAAGTTAAAACCGTTGAATACATGATTGAAAAAACGCTTAAATTTATCCTGGGTCATTCCGACTTTAAACTTTTAGGCGCCAGCCGGACCGATGCCAAAGTCTCTGCCAATCACTCAGCGTTTGAACTTTTTATAAACCAACCGTTGAATCCGGATAACTTACTGACTGACTTCAACAACAACTTACCCAATGATATAAAAATTTTAAAAATTGAAGAAGTCGGCAAAAAATTCAGCATTATCAACGCCCCTAAAACCAAGGAATACATTTATCTGTTTTCATATGGCGAAAAATGCCATCCTTTTTGCGCCCCGCTGATCAGTTCATTTCAGGAGCATTTAGATATTGAATTAATGAAATCCGGTGCATTATTGTTTGAAGGCACTCATAATTTCAAACGATACTGCACCAAGCCAAAAGCCGGTGCCGTGTTTGAAAGAAAAATCCTGGAAAGCAGAATTATTGAAAACACAATGTATTCGGCCAGTTTTTTCCCGGCAAAAAGCTACGCCTTTATAATTCGCTCAAAAGGTTTTTTGAGATACCAGGTCCGCTTAATTATGGGACAATTGCTGAGTCTCGGCAGAGGGGAAATCAGCATAGATGATATCAGGGAATCTCTTAAAGGGACCGGCAATCTGCCGCTCCGGCATATTGCTCCCGCCTCCGGGCTTATTTTAAACAAAATTGAGTTTGAACAAAATCCCATCTAACATCCAATAAAAAACATATTGACACCCGATTCTAATTTTGCAATAAAGAAGTGGTCGGACCACCGAATGAGTCGACCAAAAAACATTGCGATATTTTATGAAGATACAAAGAAAGGCATCGCTCAAAATGGGACAACCCGTTACTTTATTAAAACCATTAAATAAAACAAAGCTTTACGAAGAAATTGTTGAGCAGTTAAAAAGCAGGATAATCAACAGGGATATTGTTCCCGGCGAAAAACTCCCGGCAGAAAGAGCCCTGGCACAAATGCTGAACGTCAACCGATCCACCGTCCGGGCGGCGCTTGGAAAACTTGAAAGTATGGATCTTGTCGAAATCAGGCACGGAGAAGGTGTTTATATAAAAGATTATCTTGAAAGCGGCAGTCTGGAGCTGGTGAAAGAACTGCTTTTTAAAAATAACGTTCTGGATATGGATGTCTTTAAAAACCTGATGGATCTCAGGGAAGTGCTGGTTCCGGAGATGGCTTATTGCGCGGCACAAAACAGGACTGACAACGATATTAAAAAACTTGACCGCCTCGTGTCTGAGACTGACGAAAAGAGTATGGGCGATCGGGACATGCGCCTTCACAATATTATCGCACGTGCCAGCGGCAACGTATTATATGTTGTTTTGCTCAATGCTTTTACCAGCCAGATGGATGACTATTATGAGTTGTATTTCAGTGACCCGGAAAATCAGAACCGCACACTGATTTTTCATAGTGAAATTTTTCAGGCAATAAAGCACCGGGAAGCAGACAAAGCAAAACAGATCATGCAAGATGTTTTAAAATCAGCTACGGAAAAAACAATGAATATGCTGGCATAATAAACTAAGATTATCCACAGAGCATGCAGAGAAAAAAATATTTAAACAAGGTATCCTCTCTGTGTACTCCGTGTCCTCTGTGGTAAAATAATATTTTTTTGATCACCCTAAATCAAACTGGAGAAGACCATGTCAAAGACATTTCAACCGGATTGGAGCGAAAAAGCCCCCAAAAAAAATTCATACCGCTCAATTTTTAAATGGGGCAGCCCGAAGGAATTCAAGCATCCGAGCCATGAATGGTACGAAATGCTGAAAGAAACATTTGATATGACGGATGAAGACTTTAAAAAACCACAGTTTGAAGGAAATGAAAAAGTTGCCATTGATCATAAAATCTCTTTAACAAAAACACAGATCCAAGCGTTCACAGATATCGTCGGGGAAAAGAATATTGCGACTGATGATTACAGCCGGGTCAGGTTCAGCCACGGCAAGACGGTGGACGAGGCCATGGATTTGAGACAAAACATGGTTCGTAACGTTCCGGATATTGTTGTTCATCCAAGAAACAAATCAGATGTTCAGAAAATTGTCGAATACTGCAATGATAAAAAAATCCCTATCTATATTTTTGCCGGCGGATCATCGGTAACGCTCGGCTTGAAAACACCGAAAGCAGGAATCATGCTCGTCATGAGCACCCATATGAACAAGCTGTTAGATATCAATGAAATCAACCAGACCGCAACGGTTCAGCCGGGAATGTTCGGGCCGGCCTATGAAGACGCACTAAATAATGCACCGAAAAAATTTAATGTCAAACAACGATACACCTGCGGTCATTTCCCCCAATCCTTTGAATTTTCAACTGTCGGAGGCTGGGTTGTCACCCTCGGTTCCGGTCAGGCCTCCACATACTACGGGGATGCGTATGACATTGTCTTTGCCCAGGAATATGTCACCCCGGCAGGATCATTTAAAACCCTGGAATATCCGGCTACGGCTACCGGACCCAAAAGCAACGATATCATGAAGGGCAGCGAGGGATCTTTTGGTATTCTGGTTGAAGTAACCATGAAAATTTTCCGCTATATGCCCCGTAACCGTCAGCGTTTCAGTTTTATGTTCCCGTCCTGGGAGGCCGCAGTTAAGTCCAGCAGGGAAATTACACAGGCGGAATTCGGTCTGCCGGCGGTATTTCGGATATCTGATCCCGAAGAAAGCGAAGTGGGCTTGAAACTTTTTGGTATTCACGGATCTCCCGTCGATAAAGTGATGACATTTCGCGGCTATAAACCCATGAAACGATGCCTGTGCATGGGATGGTCGGAAGGTGAAAAAGGATTTTCCATTCATGTGAAAGATCAGGTCACCAAAATCTGCCGGCAGAACGGTGCCATGTCCTTGAGCGGGTATGCGACAAGAAAATGGGAAAAGACCCGCTACAAGGAACCGTATATGAGAGAAGACCTCATGGATTACGGCATAATCATTGATACGGTTGAATCCGGGGTTACCTGGGAAAATCTGCACCGGCTGCACGAAGGCGTGCGCGCCTTTATCAAGTCCCATCCCGGCGTCATCTGTATGACACACGCCTCCCACTTTTATCCCCAGGGGACCAATCTGTATTTTATTTTTATTCTTAAAATGACTGATCTTCCGGAATATAGAAAATTCCACGACGGCGTGCTGGATGCGATCTTAAAAAACGGCGGATCTATCAGTCATCATCATGGTGTGGGTAAAATGTTTGCCCCGCTCATGGAAAGACATCTCGGCAAAGAACAGATGGATATTCTTCGTTCATTAAAGAAACATTTTGATCCGAACAATATCATGAATCCCGGCGGACACCTCGGACTGGATCAATAATAAAAGGACCCTGTGATGAAAGCAAAAGAAGAATTAATTCTGACAATTGATGCGGGTACGCAGTCGATTCGAGCGGCTCTGGTTGATCTGAGAGGAAACATTATTGACCTTGTAAAGACACCCATTGAACCGTATTTTTCTGAATTTCCAGGCTGGGCCGAGCAGAAACCGGAATATTACTGGCAGATGCTTTGTCAATCCTGCGGGTTGTTGCTTGAAAAAACAGGGGGCCTTAAAAATAATATCGCCGGTATCAGTATTACCACCCAGCGGGCGACAGTCGTGAATGTGGATAAAGAGGGAAATTCATTACGCCCGGCCATCGTCTGGCTGGATCAGCGAAAAGCAGACTCACGACAAGTGCTGCCTTCTTTTTTACGCCCTGTTTTAAAAACCGTTAAACTGCATGATTTTCTTGATGGTGTGGTTTCAAATTGTCAAATCAACTGGATCAAACAGAACCAGCCGGAGATATGGGAAAAAACATACAAGTATATGCTGCTGTCCGGATATTTGAATTTCAAGTTAACCAATGAATTTATCGATTCGGTTGGCAGTAATGTGGGATATCTTCCCGTTAATGCCAAAACATACCAGTGGGCCGGCAAACATGATTTTAAATGGAAACTGTTTCCGGTTGAAAAAGAAAAACTGCCTCACCTTATAAAGCCGGGAGAACACCTGGGTGCAATCACTGAAAAGGCTGCCAAAGAAACCGGAATCCCTGCCGGAATTCCGGTGATAGCCGCTGCCAGTGACAAAGCATGCGAAATTCTGGGTGCCGGATGCCTGACACCGGAAACAGCATGCCTGAGCTTCGGAACGATTGCCACAGTGAATACCGCAATCCAAAAGTATGTAGAACTCCAGACTTTTGTACCGCCCTACCCGGCGGCTGTGCCGGATCAATACTATACGGAAGTTTCCATCATGCGCGGATTCTGGATGGTGACATGGTTCAAAGAGCAGTTCGGACTCAAGGAAAAATTGGAGGCGGAAGCCTCAGGAGTGACACCGGAAATGCTGTTTGAAAAAATCATCAAAGATATTCCACCCGGTTCCATGGGTCTTATGCTCCAGCCGCACTGGTCTCCGGGGCCGCATATGGAACAATACGCCAAAGGGGCCATTATCGGTTTCGGCGACGTGCACACACGAGGACACCTTTACAGAGCGATGATTGAAGGCCTGATATACGGACTCAAGGAAGGCGCCCAGCTGACAGAGAAAAAAAACAAAATACCCATCACCCAATTACGGATATCCGGCGGCGGCTCCCAAAGCGATACTGCCATGCAGATTGCCGCCGATATTTTCGGAGTGCCGGCCCAGCGTCCCCACACACATGAAACGTCTGTTATTGGCGCAGCCATTGATGCGGCCGTAGGTTTAAAGCTGTTTCCGGATTTTGAAACCGCAGTTAAAGAGATGACCAGCGTCAAAGAAGTCTTTGAACCGATCGAAAAAAACCGACAGCTTTATAAAGACCTCTATGAAAACGTTTACATAAAAATATCCAAAAAATTAATGCCTTTGAATAAAGAAATTCAGAAAATAACAAGATATCCGGAATAAATTAAAGAATTAAACCCAGAATATCCAGATTTATATTCCGTAGCGGATGGATCAAACAAACAATCAAATATTTGAAATTTGTTTCAGCTTGACAAGCAATTTTAAATTGGTTTTATTTATCTGGCCCTATAATTGGGGCATTCATTAATCCATTAAAAATATTAAGGAGGCTGTAAATGCTCAAACTTGGAGAAAAAGGCGTCATCCCGCAGAAAGCAGAAGACTCTTATGCCATCGCACCCCATATCCCATGCGGCGTGGTAACCCCGGATCTTTTAAGAAAAATAGCAGATGTGTCTGAAAAATATAATGCACAGGCTCTTAAAATAACAGGTGCGACCCGCATTGCCATTGTAGGATTAAAAGAAAAGGATATTGACAGCGCCTGGGAGGACCTTGGCCTGGATAAAGGTGCTGCAGTGGGTTTGTGTGTTCGAAGTATCCGCTCCTGTCCCGGCAATACATTTTGCAAAATAGGCCAACAAGATTCTCTTGGCATTGGTATGGCACTGGACAAAAAATATCATGGTTTTAAACTTCCTGGAAAATTTAAAATGGCGGTTTCAGGATGTCGTCTTAGCTGTGCCGAATCCTGGGTCAGGGATATCGGATTGATCGGGAAAAAAGACGGTTGGATGTTGACTATTGGGGGGAATGTCGGTGCCTCTCCGCGTATTGGTAACGAATTAATAGACAACCTGGATGATCAGGCGGCACTGGATGCAATTGATAAGGTGATAATCCATTATCAGGAGAACGCAAAAAAAGGTGAACGCCTCGGTAAAATGATTGATCGTGTCGGGCTCGACGGTTTTAAAGCTGCTGTGAGTTAAATTCAAGCTGCCTTAACAATTTTTAATTTTACATTAACGATCATTCCAAAAAAGATTATCCTTTGTACTACACTTTACCCCCTTCCTCGGAAGGGGATATTCAGAACATTTTTTTATCTTAAAAACCTGTTACTCGATCTTCAAGTTTTTAGGTAATTTGTTCAAATCCAAGGCGGTAAAAAATTTTGACCACAGGCATACTGGTCGTATTCCGCGGATCAAATTTTTTTTTCAACGCAGGAGTTGGGCAAATTAACAAAAACTTGAACATCGAGTGTTAAAATATGAATCCAATGCGACGTTTAAGATACGTCAATGCATAGCCAATCATCGTTTTACCCCTATCCCTCTTATAAATAATCAACTCCCCATTACTATTATTTCAATATGGTTATCCACTTTAGTTAGTGGTTGTACGAAAAATCTCAAAATGGCTCCTTTTCTGTCATTGCGAGGGAGGTACGACCGAAGCAATCTCCTTATCAACAGGGGATTACTTTGTCGTTCGTTCCTCACTCCGCGTAATGACAACCAAAATTTAGGTAAGCGTTCACAGGGCACCGCATCTGATTTGTTCCCGGGCACTTGAAGTACGACGAGTACGTCTTCGTGCCCGGCGCCTCGCATCTGCGGCACCCTGTAAACGCTTACAGAACAGCAGTTTACGAAAAATTGATAATTTCGACCCCGTGAACGGGTACAAACTTTTGTATTTAATTGTTGGTGAAATGACAAATCCTGAACAAATTATACAATTTTTTATAAATATATTTATTCTTCAATCCGGTTCTTTGGAATGCGGGAACTGGCAGCGCGAATATAAACTGATGCCGACCGGTGCCTCGCCTGACAGTACTTATGAACTTCGTATCAGCAAAGGCGCTGACGTCAAAACA
>JAQIBZ010000582.1 GCA_027858815.1 Desulfobacteraceae bacterium | reverse complement strand
GTACTGTTCGTTCACCGGATATTTCAAAACCGAAAAATCGCCTGGGCTGTGCTGTGCGCCGTTACCCTGATTTTCTCCGCATGGTCCTTTCAAAGAAACCGGACATGGCAAAACCCGGTTGGCTTCTGGCAGGACTGCGCAGTGAAATCACCTTTAAAATCGAGAACATTTACTAATTATGGCAATGCATTATTTGAAACTGGTAATATTGAAGGGGCGATTATCCAATACCAAAAAGCCATAGAAATTAATCCGGAACATGTAAATGCCTATTATAATCTGGGCAATGCTATGAATCGCTTTGGACAAAGGGATCAGGCCTCGGCTTATTTTAATCATACCCTTGCCCTCAACCCGGGCCATGTTAACGCACGAGTTAATCTTGCCGATATACTTTTACAACAGGACGAACCGGATGAAGCCATCCGGCATTTTCTCATCATTCTTAAATACTACCCGGATAATGTAGAAGCGAATATGGGGATGGGAAAAGCGCTGAATCAAAAAGGCCAAAAAGCTCGTGCGTTGGCATATTTCCAAAATGCCAATAAAAACATTCCTCTTGAACCGCAAACTATCATCAAATTAGGGGTTGCCTTTTATGAACTTGGGGATGTTGACAGGGCTGTAGCTCTTTATAAAAAAGCAATCAGCATTGCACCGGATTCTTCTGATGCATATTTCAACCTTGGAAATGCAATGGTCGGTCTGAAAAAGACAAAACGCGCCATTGATTATTTCCAGCGTACCCTCTTACTGAAACCTGATCATATTGAAGCGCATAACAATCTGGCCAACGCACTCATAAATCAGGGGAAAATCAATGAAGCGATTTCACATTTTCAGATCATTCTTGATAAACAACCGGATCACCTTGAAGCCAATATCAACCTGGGTGCCGCCCTGGCCAGAACAGGTAACATAGATGCAGCCCTGTCCCGATACCGGTCAGCCATAAAAAAAGCGCCTTATAACCCGGAAGCATACAACAACATGGGAGTCCTTTTTGTCCAAAAAAAAATGTATGGGGAAGCCCGCGCTCATTTTCAAAAGGCCATAAACCTCCGCCCCGGTTATGCCAGTGCCGCAAGCAACCTGCGCAGACTTGAACAAATAGGGAAATAACGATTCCTGTCCATCGGCTTGTCCGGTTTATATCTGAAACAGATTACCATTGATACCAGGGATCGTCATAAATAAGTTTATTGAATTTTTCCTTTTTATTGTGATAGCTATTAAAATCCATATGTCTTTATTTAAATCTTAATAATGATGGAGTGAAATGAACAATTTTTTCCAAAATAAAAAAATTCTCATCACAGGGGCATGCGGAACAGTCGGCCGGGTTCTGGTCAGGGAGCTGCTGCAAGAACATTTCCAATGCGAAATCATTGGATTGGACAATAATGAAAGTCAACTTTTCCTGATGAAGGAACGTTACGCAAATTATCCAAATGCACAATTTTTCCTTGCAGATGTCCGTGACAGGGACCGGATTTCCAGACAAATGGCAAATATCGATATTGTTTTTCACACTGCTGCATACAAACATGTTTCATTGTGTGAACAGTCCCCCATCGATGCCATTCAAACCAATATTCTCGGAGTTCAGAATCTGATCAGCGCTGGTTTTGAAAACAAGGTCAAAAAAGTTATATTTACAAGTTCCGACAAGGCTGTCAATCCCACCAGCGTGATGGGGACATCAAAACTCATGGGAGAGCGATTGATGACCGCAGCAAACTGTAATGGGAATGGTGATACGCCCATTTTTGCTTCCACCCGCTTTGGCAATGTTCTGGGCTCCAGCGGATCTGTCATACCGATTTTCAAGGAACAAATTCGCAGCGGCGGCCCCGTGACACTAACACACACCGGGATGACCCGCTTTATCATGAGCATTGACGAAGCGGTCCGGTTGGTTATGGAATCCTGCGGTCTGGCAATGGGCGGCGAAGTCTTTATCACCAAAATGCCGGTTATCCGCATATCTGATCTGGCAAAAATTATGATCCGCGAATTGGCCCCGTCATTTGGTTTTTCTCCTCAAGACATTGAGATTCAAATTATTGGTGTCAAACCCGGCGAAAAAATGTATGAAGAACTGATGAACCAGGAGGAAACGAGACGGACATGGGAACTGAAAAACTATTTTGTTGTATTCCCGGCTTTCAGGGGCATGTATCAGAAGATTGAATACAGCTATCCGGATATTATCAGTAAATCAGTGACGAATCCATATATCTCGGAAAAGGAAAACCCATTATCCGAGAATGAACTTGCCGCATTTTTAAAAACCAATGCGCTGATCTAATCATGTTGTTCTGAATTAATATATCATCAACCCCAAATCAAAAATTAGGATAATGGATGCGATTTTTCAAAATCAGCTGCGTATTGATTGCCATAATTTTTCTGTGCATTTCCGGTTGTTCAAAGGAAAATGAGAAAAATCAGGATGAGCTGAACCAAAAAGCCTTGCAACTATTAAAACAAAACAACCCGAAGGATGCCTTGAAAATTATCCGGACGGCTGTGAAAAAAGTTGAGGACGAGTACGGAAACAATCATCCCAAACTCATTGCCAGTCTTGAGATTGCAGGGCTTGTCCACCAAGCTTTGGGAGATTACCAAAATGCTGAATCGATCTATCAACGGGCATTAACCTTAATCAAGCATGCGAATGGGCCGGACAGCCCGGAGGCCGCCAAGATTCTGAACACCCTGGGGGGGCTGTATTATTCTCAAAATCGTTATCTGGACGCTGCAAAAACGTTTCGTCAATCGCTCTCCATTGCCCAAAATCTATTTCCCGACAATGACCCGCGTCTAAACACTCTGCGCAAAAATATAAAAACCTGTGAAGACCTATTGAACAGCGATGTTCCGGCAAGTGCACAGGCTTCTGCAGAAAAACCGGCTTTGTCAGGTCCGATACAGGATCTGGTTCCGGATCAGATCAAGCGGTCCATGATATCACAACTCGCTCAGCAGAAAATTTTTATTTCAGATCTAAGCCCCCGGATGCCGGTGTCCATGGATGACAAGGGCATGGTCTTTCCATATCATGGACTTAAAAAAGACAAGACCGGAAATTCCCAGGAAATTCTGCTTCTGTTTGCAGCGATCAGAAACCCGGACAAACCTGCGGCCTTGATCTTTCAACAATGCCGCCTGATATCCTACCGCAGTTATATAAACACCATGGAACAGGGCGGTTTGGCACAGTTTAAAAAAGCACTCATGGAAGTTTTTGCCGATTTGTACCCAAAGAGTGTGTAACCAGATTGGAATTTAAATAATTCAGAGGATTTAATTTTTCATGCGTGTTTTGATTTTAGGTGGTGACGGGTATCTGGGGTGGCCGACGGCCATGCATCTTTCCACAAAAGGGCATGACGTGGCAGTGGTGGATAATTATCTGCGCCGCCGTATTTGTCGTGAAGAAAATGTCACCCCCCTATTTGAAACGCCTGATCTTATCCAGCGGTGTAAAATATGGGACCGGATTTCAGGATATCAAATTCCAGCTTTCATCGGCGACTTAGCTCATTGGGATTTTGTTTCTGATGTTTTTAAAAAATTTATGCCGGATACAGTGGTTCATTTTGCCGAGCAGCCGGCGGCCCCCTATTCAATGTTGAACCGCAAGGCAGCAACCCTTACCCTTCAAAACAATCTGATGGTTACGGCCAATGTTATTTTCGCTGTCCGTGAATTCTGCCCGGATGCTCATATTATCAAACTTGGCACAATGGGGGAGTACGGAACTCCGAATATCGACATTGAAGAAGGCTGGATTGATATTGAACATAAAGGAAGAAAAGACACCTTTCTTTATCCCCGGCAGGCGGGCAGTTTATATCACACCACTAAAATTATGGATACAGATCTGCTATGGTTCTACGTTCGCATGTGGGATCTTCGCGTCACCGATCTGATGCAAGGTCCGGTCTATGGTATTTTTACAGATGAGAATGAAACCGATGAACAGTTGCTTCCTTTTTTCAATTATGATGAACTTTTCGGCACTGTTTTAAACCGGTTTGTGGTCCAGGCGGTTGCCGGATATCCTTTGACCGTGTACGGTAAAGGCGGGCAAACCCGAGGGTACCTGAACATCAAAGATACAATAAACTGCATCCGGCTCGCTTTGGAAACCCCTGCGCCCCAAGGCCGGCTTCGTATTTTCAACCAATTCACCGAAACTTTCAGCGTCAGCGAACTGGCGGAAAAGGTTCTACGGGTGGGAAACCGGCTTGGCCTTGATGTGACTATCCAATCCATTGAAAACCCACGCAAAGAAGCAGAATCACATTATTACAACCCGGTGCATACCGGCTTAATCGAATTGGGGCTTGAACCAAATTTTTTAACTAATGATGTGCTTGCACATCTAATGAAATTTGTTTCAAATTACAAAAACACCATTTCCAAAGATCAAATTTTTAAAAAAATAAAATGGGCCTAAACCGCGAAACCTGCTATTTATGCCGGGCATCCGGACAAATTCTCCATAAAGACATGAAGGATCACCTGTTTGGGGCTCCGGGAAACTGGAATTACAAATCATGTGAGGCGTGCGGGCTTATATGGCTGACGCCTCTACCCGAAGACACGGAAATGTCATATATCAATTATTACACCCATGAAAATGCAGAAGAGCCAAAGTCCGTTACCAAAAATAAAATCGAAAAATTGAAAACCGGGATCGCCGCTGCCGCATTTGGATATCCTC
>JAQIBZ010000608.1 GCA_027858815.1 Desulfobacteraceae bacterium | reverse complement strand
CCCGTTTTCCGTAGAGCCCGGTATCCAGAGATGAGAATGACTCACACCTTCGTCATACTCGTTTTTCGGGAGGGCATAAAGCCCTCCCCTACAGGATGGCCGAAACGATGATCAAGGCCTAATTTTCCTATTCTTCATTTTTAATTTTTAATTTTTAATTATTAATTATCTGTCCTTAATCCATGGGCGGATGAATATTCAGCGTGAGCCAATAGTCGGCGACCTGTTTGACCACGTCTAAAAAGCTATCAAAGGATACCGGTTTGACCAGATAGCTGTTGGCACCGTTGTCATAGCTCATGGCCCGGTCGCCTTCTTCCTGAGAAGAGGTGAGAATAATGACCGGTATCCGCTTGAGTTTATCCGCCCCCTTGACCTTTTTCAATACTTCATGCCCGTCAATGCCGGGCATTTTAAGGTCCAGCAGAATGATATCCGGCAGGGGGTATTTTTTTCGGTCGGCATATTTTTCGGTGCCGAACAAGAAATCCAGGGCTTCTTTGCCGTTTTTGGCCACCTGAATTTCATTGTCCAGGCGGGCTTCTTTAAATGCGTCGAGGATCAGTTCAACATCCATGGGGTTGTCTTCGACCAGAAGGATTGACGCGGGTTTCATCATGGTTGTGCTCTCCTTATAAATATAATGCATTGCTTTCAATCGTTTGTGTGATTTCAATGGTCGTGGGTATGGAAGATCGGATAAATTTGTATGCCCGGATAGGAAACGGAATCCGCCGGTATATAAATAATACACATATCATTCTTAATTCTTAATTCTTAATTCTTAATTATCATTCCCGTCTAAAATCTGACGGATTGTTTTTGCCATCACCGCTTTATCCACCGGTTTCATTAAAAATGCATCGATTTTGAGTTTTGCCGCTTTATGAATATTGACGCGTTCACTGAATCCGGTACAAAGGATGACCGGTGTCTGTGGCCGGATTTCTTTTACTGCGGCAGCGACGCGATCTCCGGTCATTTTGGGCATGGTCATGTCCGTTATCACCAGTGCATATCTATCCGGTTCCGCGCGAAATGCCGCAATGGCCGCTTCACTGTCATTTAATGCCGT
This sequence comes from Desulfobacteraceae bacterium, assembly GCA_027858815.1. Lineage (GTDB taxonomy): Bacteria > Desulfobacterota > Desulfobacteria > Desulfobacterales > Desulfosalsimonadaceae > SURF-3. The sequence continues at coordinate 11,037 of JAQIBZ010000608.1, read as the reverse complement.
GACGGTATACCCCAATCGTTCCAGCTGCTGTTTCTGCATTTTCGTAATCGACGGTTCGTCATCAATAAACAGGACACTTTCTGTGCCTGAGGGGAGTTTGTCACTGTTTTTTGGCAGGTCTTTGGCCGATTGTTTTTCGGACTGAGGAAGATGCACACAGAAAGTTGTCCCTTTTTTAACTTCACTATAAACGGAGATGTGTCCTTGATGGGATTTAATGATACCGGCAACCACCGCAAGGCCCAGTCCGGTGCCTCTTTCCGGCGTTTTGGTTGAAAAATAAGGGTCGAAAATAAAATCAAGATGCTCACTGGCAATTCCGTTTCCGTTATCCGAAACCGTAATTTTAACGTATTGTCCCGGTTCAAGGCCCGGATAGTGTGTAATGGCATGTTCATCAAGGGTGGTCGGGTTAACATCGATAGAAATGATTCCGCCATTCGCGGAAATCGCATGCCATGCGTTTGTGAAAAGGTTCACGATCACCTGGTGAATCTGTGTGGCATCTCCATTAACAATTAATCTTTGTTCACTGGTGCTGCATCGGATGTCAATGGATGCGGGGATGGTGGCTTTGAGCATATTCAATGCTTCCGTTATGACTGAATTGATTTGAATGGGTTTGAATTCGGGTTTTGTTTGCTTGCTGAAAATAAGAATCTGCCGGATCAGATCTCTTGCACGCATTCCGGACGCGAGCGTTTCTACAAGGTGGTGGAAAACCGGGGTCTCTTTTTCAACGTCATCCATTGCCAGTTCGGTAAATCCGATGATGGAAGACAAAATGTTGTTAAAATCATGGGCAATGCCGCCGGCCAGGGTGCCGATGGCTTCTGTTTTCTGGTATTGCAAAAGCTTTTGTTCAAGTATTTTATTTTTTGTAATGTCCACATGGCAGCCCAGTATTCGGGAGGGAACATTTTTTTCATCGCGGATCATCTCTCCGCGGGCGTGTATCCATCGATAACTTTTGTCCCGGTGCCGAAGACGGAATTCCAAATCATATTTTGGGGATTCACCGTCTAAATAACGACGAAGTGACTTGATCGTCGATGCTCTGTCGTCAGGATGAAGACGGCTTTTCCACGCATCATAGGTTGCTTCAAGTTCTTCATCCGCGTAACCGAGTTGATTTTTCCACTCCTTTGAAAAGAATAATGTTTCTGACTTCAGATCCCAGTCCCAGAGTCCGACGTTTGATGACCGGAGCGCCAGTTCGAGACGCTGGAGGGCTTCATCGCGTGAATGTTCAGCGATCTTGCGGTCATCCTTCATTTTCTTTTTTTCAATGGCGGATATTATGGTTTGCGGAAGTCGCTGGATATGACTGGGACGTTTGATGACATAATCGGAAGCTCCCTGCTGCATCGATTTTACGGCGATTTCTTCAGATCCCGTGCCGGTCACGATCACGACCGGTATTTGTGGATCAATTTTCTGAACCGCCTTGATGACATCCAGTCCCTCAAATCCGAGGATATTGAAATCACTGAGAACCAGGTCAAATTGACCGGTTTTGATAATCTCTTCAAACTGGTCCCGGGTTGCCGCTTCAGTGAGCATAAAGCCACTATGCTCTTTTTCAAGCGCATCTCGGACAAGCTCCCGGTCAAGGGCGTTGTCATCGACATATAAAATTTTAATTTTGTCTGTCATTTTGATTACCCGCCGTATGAATTAATTAAAAATTAAAAATTAAAAATTATGGTTTCGCCATTTTAAATTGAAAACTGACTATTGAAAATTGAATATTTAAGGATGTCGCTCCGCTCCACCGTTCCTCAATTTTTCTCCTTGTCCTGTTTTTCAGTTCTTCACTATTTAATATTCAATTCTCACTATTCATTTTTTAAACCGCCATCGGATTTTCGGTTTTCACACCGCGAATCATTTGACCGTTATTTAAATCTTCCGTCCATATTTTTTCGCAACAGGCACTCTGGGCTGCGACGACGATAAGGGAATCCCAGAATGATATTCGATTAAGGATGGAGCAGTCAACGGCATCGCAGATTATTTCAGGGTTGATAACAACGATTTCAAACTGTTGCAGCGAATGTAAAATATCCTTTATTAACAATGGATCAGCGCCAAGTTTTGCCGTAGTTGCAACATAGAATTCCTGCATTACCTGCGTTGAAATAACGCCCTGCATATCATTAGTTAATGATTTTAAAACTGCACGGCAGGTTGCCTGTTTTTTTTTATCGAATTCATCCATACAGTAGACAAGAATATTCGTATCAATAAAAACTTTAGACATCGTATAAGTCCTCGCGCTTCCAATGCCGTCCATGTGAATTCAATCCTGTACTGTCCATCAAGTCAAAACATACATCCATTTTTTGGGATGACCGGGCATCAACCGTTTGCTCCAGCAGTTTTCGAATCAGCGCATTCATGGATGTCTGATGTTTTCTGGCGTATTCGCGACCTGCTTTTAATAATTTTTCATCCAGGGAAATTGTTACGTTTGGCATGGGGAACCTCTTGCATAAAATGATATAAAAATTAAATGTACACATGATTAGTGAACACGTATTATGTGTAAAATGTAACCGGCAATTAAAACAAAATCAAGATGATTAATGAAAAATTAATTAGTCTCTGAACGAAAACCCTGAATCCAGGCTGTCATTACGAGAAGTGAGGAACGAACGACGAAGTAATCCCCTGTCGATAAGGAGATTGCTTCGGTCGTACCTCCCTCGGGCGGGGATAAACCCCGCACCCTACGGAATATAATTTTTAGGCCTTGATCATCATTTTGGCCATATGTAGGGGAGGGCTTTATGCCCTCCCAAAAAACGAGTATGACGAAGGTGTGAGTCATTTTCATCTCTGGATACCGGGTTCTATGGAAAACGGGCGGGGATAAACCCCGCACCCTACGGAAAAGATGGCCGAAACGATGATCAAGGCCTAAAATTCCTTAATTTTCAATTTTCAATTTTCAGTTGCTTTATCGGTAGCTTGACCGTAAACACGCTTCCTTTCCCCAATTCCGAATCAACAGAAACATCACCGCCCATCATCTGTGCCGCTTTTTTCACCGCCGCCAGGCCGATACCGGTGCCGGGGTAGTCTGTCTGATGATGAAGCCGCTGGAACATTTTAAATATTTTTTGATGAAACTCCGGTAAAATTCCCAGCCCGTTATCTGCAATACATAATAACAGAAATTCATCGCTTTGTTTAAATTTAATATCAATGATCGGCCGGACGCCCGGGCGGGTATATTTGACGGCATTTTCCAGAAGGTTGATCAAAATCTGGTTCAACAGGGTAGGGTCGACGGTTATTTGCGGCATCTCGTCAGGATATGTAATGGCGGCATTTTTTTCTTGAATCTGATCTTTCAGGGTGTCGATAGCCTGCTTGATTATCTCGTTAATCTTAATGGTTTCAGCACGGAGACTTTTTCTTCCCAGGCGTGAAAATTCAAGCAGGTCATCAATTAAATTCCCCATTTGTCTGCTCGCCTCAATGATATTATCAAAATAATGTTGTCCCTCTTCGTTTAAGGCGTCTTTGTGCCGTCGGGCGATGATCTGGGAAAACCCGCTAATGGACCGGAGCGGGGCCCGAAGATCATGAGAGATTGAATAGACAAAATCTTCAAGCTCTTTACTTGCTTCTTTAAGCGCAACCGTGCGATGGCTAACACGTAATTCAAGTTCACGGTTCAGTGTACGGATCTCTTCTTCGACTCTCTTCCGTTCATGAATCTCCTGTTCAAGTTGGTTATTTGCGAGGCTGATTCTGGAAATATATGTCGCAAATTTAACTAAAAAACTCATTAAATGGTTAATGGTTGTTCGACTGTATCGCGGAACGACCCGGAGTGCTTCCATATAGGATTTTTTATCAAATCCATATTTTTCAGCCTGTTGAGCAAAGACCTTTTCATCGATCACCTCGTCATCGTAAAAAAATTGACCGGTAAATAAATTCCCTATATGTTTAGATCCAACATATAAAGGCGTAACAACATCCGTCATGCCATTTTTGCATTTATAATCGACATATTCACCCGCTTGAAGATTCTTTGATAAAAAGAGGTCACTTTCAGTGCAGTTGTGTGCTGTTTCCGGATTAATTCTATGAAATTTTGTACATATGTCCTGCCAGCCGGTGGCTTCGATGATATTTCCTTTTAAATCAAGGATGGCTGTCACCATATGTGTTATGGCACAAAAATCATCCATAATCGATTGTATTTCTTCAACATTGATAATTGACCCAAGATCAAGATCCGTCGGGGAAGGTATCGTACTCTTTTTTGAGTCTATTTTATCAGACAGCCATTGATCGCTTTGCATCAAGTGGCTTTTTAAAGCACTTGCCTGAAGCTTCTCGTTTTCCAACTCTTTAACTCTTTGAGTTAGTTCTTCGTAGGTTGGTTTTTCAGCCATCAGAAAATTTCCTGTTTAAAAAAAGGGTTTTAATTCTTAATTTTTAATTCTTAATTATCATAAAGGTTCATATCCGGATAATATCTTTCGGCACATTCAGGGCATATGCTGTGGCTTAATGCTGCCTCCGAATGTTCCTGGATATAGGCTTCAAGAATATTCCAGTAGCCGGAATCATCTCGAATTTTCTTGCAGTGAGAACATATCGGTATAATGCCTTTTAATGTTTTGATCTCATTTGCCGCTTTTTGTAATTCAACGATGAGTTTGTTTTGTTTTTGTTCAGCCGCTTTCTTGTCCGTGATATCATTAAATACAGCAACAAATTGACCGATTTTCGGACAATAGGCTTTCACCTCGAAATGTTTATCTAATTCTTTTGAATAATTTTCAAATTGTATGGGCTTGCCGGTTAACGCAACTTGGCCGTAAGTTTCGATCCAATACGCTTCTGTGTCCGGCAAGACCTCAGTGACGTTTTTTCCTTTCATATCTTTGTCTTTTAAGCCGGTCATGTTTTCAAACGCCGCATTCATATTTAAAAATCGATAATCCATCGGTTTGCCGGCTTCATCACAAATAATTTCATGCAAAGCGACGCCGCTGATCATTTCATTAAAAAGTGATTTGAATTTTTTTTCCGATTCATTGAGCGTTCTAAAACAATGGAAACTGTCATTAGCCGATAAACCATCGGGTCTATCTTGTTTCGTGTTTGATAAAGCAGGCCCAGGGCGGTTAATAAAATCAAGCAGATTACATATTCATTGACTCTTTTAAAAAAAGTGAGTCCAACGCCTTCAACGTAGCAATCCGGAAATATTTAACAGTAAAAGAAAAATTCCAAGCGTCAGGTTTAATAAAGATTTCGTATTGAATAGATTACCTGTTTTAAATTCTTTTAAGCCTTCAAGTTGTATTATTCTATTATTTAATGTGGTATCTTTTGACATGTTCGTCACTTTTTTTACGATCCTTTTATAATTGAAAACTGAATAGTGAAAATTGAATAGTGATTGTATCTCTTCGTGATTTCATTCATATTTTTAAATGCATTCCTTTTTTTCAGTTTTCAATATTCACTATACAATATTCAATTCTCAATCGCTCTTCGTATGGCTTGTGCCAGATCCTTCACCAGTATCGGTTTCATGACATATTCCCGGATGCCGATTCCTTTGGCTTTGGTTTCGGATATGATGTCGCTGTAACCGGTGCACAGGATAATGGGAATATCGCTCCGGATACTGAAACATTCTTTTGCCAGTGCTTCCCCGGTCAGTTCAGGCATGGTCATGTCCGTTATGATCAGATCAAACGCATCCGGCTGTTGGGCAAACAGGGCCAGTGCGTCTTTGCTGCTGTTCTGGGCGGTTACGTGATATCCCAGTCGTTCCAGCCTGATTTTGTTTACTTTCAGGATGGCTGTTTCATCATCAACAAATAAAATCCGTTCAGTGCCCCGATACCTAAAATGCAGAAGCTGGCGGATGTGTGGATCGCCATGCGGGTGAGGTTTCCCCATCCGTAAGCGGTATGCAGTCCGCTCAGATAGCTACCGAATGCCGTGGCACCCAGGGCGAGTATAAGGGCTGCGGTAATGCCGGATATAACGGAAATATGGTTTAATTTTTCGCGGAGTTGCATCATCAGGATGTATCCCGCTGTCAGCACAAAACAAAGCGCGGTATTGGGGGCCATCCGGCCCGGATGAGACGTTTGAACCGTGATGTAATGTTTCATGAAAAGCTGGTCAATGCCGATATTTATGTTAAATAAATACTCAGCCAGGGTCAGTAAGCCAATCAGCCCGGCGATTGAAGCAAGCAGAGCTGCGGGCCGGAATTTTTCCAGCAAAATGAGCACCATGGCCATGCCGCATAACAGGAAACCAAGAGCGGTATTGTACTGCATAGGCACAAATGTCCGATGCACCTGAATCAGATTTGCGTTATGAGTATACCATCCAATCAAAACAACCATGCCAAGGATGGCGGATAAGATCCCGGCACAGATTGAGACCCATTTAAGACGATCCGGCCTGCTATCAGATAGTTTTATATCTATTGGCAACTGGCTTGAATGATTCATTTATGCCATCTGCTCATTTTTGGGTAAAACCATTGAAATAGCACTAAAAAGCTGTTTTTTATCCAGCGGTTTTGGAAGCATCAATACCGGAGAGATACTCATTGCTTCGTACAACAACGCGCTATCCGGAAATCCGGTGACAATAATGACGGGAATCTTTTCATCTGTTTTACGAATTTCTTTTAACGTTTCCGCTCCGTTCATTTCCGGCATCATCAGGTCCAGTAAGATGATGTCAACATTTTCCCTGTGAATAATTTCAAGTGCCTGCCTGCCGCCCAGGGCTGAGGAAACACGGTATCCGTCTGTTTCCAGCATTTTCGTGATAAGTTTACACCCCGAGGGGTCATCATCGGTGACGAGAATATGGTGTGCTGTTGGCCGTGAATAGTTTTCATTAGCCCATTTTTTCAGGGTTTCTTTACTAAACCGCCAGCCCTTGCCGACCTTGAACGCAGGGATCTCATTTTGTCTTGCCAGACGCCGGATGGTTTCTAAGTGCACATTTAAAAATTCTGCAGCTTCTTTGGCTTTTAACATCTTAGTCATTTGTTATGTCCGTCTTTGTATAATTTGAAAATCAATATTGAGATGAGCATTCTTTTGATATTATATATTGTGATAAGTTGCGATAAGTTATCATAACATACGAAAACCGTGTGTCAAGGCAAATTCAATTCAATTCAATTCGATTCAATCGGGGGACATCTATTTCTATTTATTGACTTTTATCCGTAATCTGCCTACTATATTTCATGCGGTTCCAAAAGAGAAAGATAGCCTGCATCTTGCCATTTTGGTGAAGCACATCGGCGCTATACGCGGCTGATCAATTTTCGGGAAGGTTGGCCGGACATCTTTGGCAGGGACGGTTTGCATCTTATGTAATGGATGAGCCATATCTTCTTGCTTGTGTCCGCTATGTGGAAAACAATCCGGTGCGGGCAAAACTCACCGATCGTGCGGAACACTGGCGATGGAGCATTGCGGCCGCGCATATATCAGGAAAAGATGATCGTCTTGTGACAGTCCATCCCATGCTGGAGTTGGTAAAAAAGAAATGGTCTGATTTTCTGTGCGCTCCGGTATCGAAGGATGAAATCAGTGATATGCAAAAGCATGAACGTACCGGTCGACCGCTGTGTGCTCCAGGGTTTCTGGATCATCTGGAAATGTATTTGGGTCGACCGCTGAAGCCAAAGAAGGCTGGTAGAAAGCCCATGCAAGATAAATAGGTATGGAAGTCCCCCGATTGCGTTGAATTTAGCACCGGGAATTGCTGCAAACAGTTGCTATAGAGCTTGTTGCGCGTTTTTCATTGAATGGGATCGCGGACGAAAGGTGATACTTACTTCAATCTCTTCATCGAGCTTTCCGAGAATCGTAATCATTCGATCAAGTGAGAAACGTCCAAGTTTCGCGTTACGGATACGTGAAAACTCCGAATGAGACACGCCGGTTAGTCTTTCGGCTTCGCGTGTTGATAAACTGCGATCGTCAAGTGTGCGTATGATCTTTGCTGCAAGAATGGCGCGTGCCTGTTTAAGGCCAGCGTTTTCACGACAAAAATCGTGAAACACGTTACCACTGCCACGTACCAATTCAAAATCGTTATTCATTGTAAAGCCTCCTTTAATCTTTTCAGGCGCTCTCGGATAAGATCAACCTCCATCTGGGGGGTTTTGATCCCTGTTTTGGATTTTTTCTGAAAAGCATGGATCACCAGATATCCTTTCCGATCATCACAGCATATACGACACGGTAGGCATCACCTCGATGTTTAAGCACAATTTCGAGTACGCCTCCTTCAACGCCTTTAAACAGCTTGGCATTATCCGACTTCCCCCCTTCCGCAGCGATAGTCAGGGCACTCAACGCATCGTCCTGCACATCATCAGGAAACCTGCCAAAGTCCTTTCGTGCAGCCTTAATCCATGATTAATAGGTCGAGTATTTTTCATTGTATACATGTTGACATATTTGCCACCACCTTGCAAGCTTTTTTTAGATTCGATCTCGGGTCGGACCAAGCCAACGCACTGATTATTCATCAAATGAATTAAAAAAAAGGCCCTTCTTTTGATCTTAAATCAATGTTTCTAATGCAAAAATGAGTGGTCTAAGAGATGAAAACTGGATTGATCAGCATTTATAATATCAAGTTAAAAATAATTTTCTAACTATACCTTTCCCAACATGAGGCCAAAGAATGCTATGATTTTTTCTCTCATAACGGATTCGACCGGCAACAATTGATTTGTGAATATCTGCTTTTGCGGCTAAGTCTAAAATGTCTTTAATTTTTCTAGTTTTGCGTGCCGGGTGACTATTCCATAATTGACTTGGTATCAAGGATTCCGTGGCCAACTCATTCGCTTCATTCTCTATTTCGTCTTGAAGATCAATTAGATCGAGATCATCTATAATGCATTGACCGTCTGCGCTGTATACATGACCCAACATTAAATGAGCTAATTCATGCGAAAGTGTGAACCAAAAATTATCAAGTCTATCGTATCTTAGGCTTAGTGCTATGATTGGCTCGCCTTTTTTATTTATCAAGGCAGCCCCATCTAAATATGTTCGATCGAAATGAGGAACAACAACCAACTTTATACCTTTATTCTGGAGTAATTCCCTGGCCCTTAGGGGACCATCTTTTAATACACTTAAATAAGCCAGTTTTTTAATAAAGCTATTATCAATAATGTCTGGATTAAATTTTAGTCCAGTCTCAATTTCTTCTGCCTGGGCCAAAACACGTAATATCCATGCATCTATTGAATAGGAGTTGTCCTTTTTTTTACGTCCGTCCCCTTGGCGTAAGCATACACGGTTTTGATCTGTGAAATAAAAATCAGCACAAGCTTGAGAAGCAAGCTCTCGCATTATTTCTTCAGCTTGAGTCTTATAATCAAATCCGGTTATCCAGCCACGATCAACGATTTCCTTGACGGGGAAGCTGTCCCAATTGACATCTTCCCCATTAAGAGGGAAATTCATTTCATTCGAAATTAAAACCTCTGCAGGGATATTTAAATGAGTATGCAATGATCGAATCATTGATAGAGAGAGAGTCCTCTTTCCCCTCAAAATCTCAGAGACCTTTGATCGGCTGCCAATGTAAGGCACTAAGTCAACCTGCTTCATACCTCTTTGATCCATAACAAAGCGAATTGCCTCAATAGGGGTTGGAGGGGGTACTGGATGATTCTCTTTTTCGTACACTCTAACCAAAGTGAGCAGGACATCGAGCTCATCCCCTTCGAGAGTACCTGATTCGGCACCCCAGAGCGTTTCAATGCGCTTAATAGCCTCATCGTATGCCTGCTCTGAATTAACAGGACGGATATTCATGTTGCACCTCCGAAGGATTAATCTTGTCATAGTCTTTATGTCTGCCAAACCATTTGACAAACACATATTGACGACCGAAATCAACAGCGGTTATCAGCCTAAAATGATTCCCTTTAATGTTAAATATAACTCGATCCGGCTGGACGAAGTCCGCAGACCCAAACACAGATTTCAATTCTGGAAAATGCTTAAACTTTCTCCCTTCTATGATTGCCACCCATGCTTTTAGTGGACCATCTGCTTCAGGATAACACTTTCTGTATGCATTAATTGTTTTGGTCGTGACAACCTTCATGGTGACAATATATGTTCCCTTTTTGGGCATGTCAATAAATTTCCCATAATGGGAATAAATTATTTCAATTCGGATTTTAAATGTGTGGCTGGCAAATTGAAGGAACAGATCAATCGAAATAAATTAAGCTATATAGCGAATCATAATTAGGGCAAATTGCGGTGGTATTTTTACCCTGCTGATTCCTGAGATAGCTGGATAGTAAGTGATAATATCAGCCGATCGTGAAACCTTCGATACGTCTGTATGATATGGAGTTTTGCGTGCCCTTTAAAAATCAACAATACGTTTTTTCTCCTTCATATTTGAAAGGTACTAGTGTGAAATTTTTTCGCAATGAAGAATATCGATAAAAAGCGTGGGGGTTTTATGATTTGGAGGTATTATATAGTGCCTGAACGGAAAGTCTCAAAATTGCTTTTTTTCTGTCATTGCGAGCCACGCCGCTGGCGTCGCAGGGACGGCTACGACCGAAGCAATCTCCTTATCGACAGGGGATTACTTTGTCGTTCGTTCCTCACTCCGCGTAATGACGACTATGTCAGTCCTTTGATGCGTCAACTTGAACTGGCATCAACTATGCGGACTCTTTTCATCCTGTTATATTCCATAGGCTTAATCATGTGGCCCCAGAAGGACAAATTTAATGGTTTTATCCGGACGATCCGGACAATCCAGGCAGGCCACAACAGCAGTATCGCCTTTCTTTCGGCAGACTTCACAGTACAAATTCTTCTTCCATCAGTCTCCGAAGACCTCATCATATGAGTGCCACTTAGCGCTCCCGTTTTGCAACCTGGCTTGGGCATCTTCCATGGCCTTCTGAAAAGCCGGGTGGGCAAAAATTATTTCCATATCATTACCTTCAACCCGCCGTTT
>JAQIBZ010000564.1 GCA_027858815.1 Desulfobacteraceae bacterium | reverse complement strand
TTGATGGCGTCGTAAAAAGTCCCATCTACTGCGTTGTAGCAATTTTTCAGCCACTCAAGATACTACATGTATGATTTCTTGTCTGAAAAATCACTACGCCTTGCCATATTTTATGGTATTGGTGGAACTTTTCTCTTAGCCATCTGGATACTTTTTACGAGAGCATCAGTATTAAATGGATAAATAATAATCGTAATGCGTCGGATATCATGTTGGATGGTCTCATTTGATATGGACTAATTTAAAAAAACGGTTGGATTTTTCTGGCTTCAATATTCGTTTTGGCAGCCCGTTATTCCGGTATTTGGGTCCGTCAATAAGTGGTTAGGTTTTCTGATGAACCAGAGAATAAATGATAAAATCTCCATATTAAGGCAATCTTTGCAAGCTGCCGGGATAAAGGTTTCTGAACGGGAAAATGGTATTCGTCTGAAACTCCATAACGGATATCATGTTGATATATTTACGTTGAGCAATAATCCGGATTCTCTTCGGGCAAGATTGGAAACCGATGAGCCAGACCCGCTCAGAAGACAGGCGTATGTTGAATCGACTCAGAATTCGATTATTGACTCATTAGCAGGGATAGCCAGCGTTGAACCGTTTAAATTTTCAAGAGAAGCCGGCGGATCGTTTATCTATAATTCAGTTCTGATAATGGATGAAATTTTTGATGATAATGTGCCGATTGAGATCTCTGAAGATGCCATTGAAATTATCGACGAAGTCGAACCGGTCAGTATTGATATGGCGGGTGATGATCTGGCAGAATTTGAACTCGATTTTGCCTTTGGAGAAGAAAATCGTTTAAAAGTCGTCAAATCACTCGCTGAAGAGGCAATTGAAAACTTAGAAATTGTTGATGCAAAGACGTTGCGCCAGAGTCTGGACATGATGAGCCTGAAAAGATCGAGCGGTGTCCGGCTGGCACTTACCCGAATTTTTCGCAGCGCCACTGAGGTTGAAGAGTTGGAAACCGCAATTCAGGAAGAAGCACAAAAGATTGTTTCGCCGCAAGACCGTGCAGAACTCCAGGAAGTTAAATCACTATGCGCCAATGGTTTTCTTGATCCGGTTGTTGATCTTTTGTGGCAGGAAGTTTTTCAGGATCCATTTTAGAATGAAATTCTGTGTTGTTTGGCGCTTGCTATTGGTATTTGATTTTTTTTAATTTTTAAATCAACTGCCGGCCGAATCAACTCTAATTGACAGGTTGAAAAATTGAACCATACGATGGAAGAAAAAGTTAGCATCATCAGGGAAAGCTTGCAGGCGGGGCGTGCTGATTTGCTGGAAGCATCCGGATCATTCCGGGTGGGCTTTGAATCCGGTCAAACGGTTTATATCGATGTAGAAACCTTTGACACTTCAATAACCGCACGTTTTGAAACAAAAGGGGCTGATTCTGAAAAACGGCATAATGAGGTTGAAACGCTGCGCAAGTTGCTATCCAGAGAAATCACTCCTGCGGATATCAGTGAATTTTCAGAAGCCGCGCCCTGTAATAAAGGGTTTGTTTATACAGCCGGTATATATGTGGATGAATCGATTTTTTTTCATGAAACGATTGTTATGGGCGCGCGACAATCTGATAAAGTTGAAGTTCTATCTATTGAGGAAGACGGAAGTCTTGTTAATGTAATGGAAGTTGCGACGGAAAGCACCATTGCGTTGTCCCCGGCAGAAGTAGCCATTGAGAATTTGGAAACCATTGACGCAAAAATGATTCGTCAGAGCCTTGATATGATGAACTTGAGACGATCAAGCACTGTGCGCATGGTGTTGACCCGAATTTTCCGGAGTACCGAAGATCCGGAGGAATTAATGCTGGCAATACAAAATGAGGCCGGGAAAATTTTTTCCCTTGGCGATCAGGAAGAACTTCAGATGATTAAAAAGATAAATGTTAACGAACATCTTGCGCCGGTGATCGAACTGCTATACGAAGAAGTCTTTGGTAAAAATATAAAAAGTTAAGGCTTTCTAACCGCCCTTACCGCCCCGCACTCCAAGGCGTTTTTCCGGACAATGTCCCATAAAGTTGAATCTTCTGATGAAAATGTCGCCACCTGTATCTGCCATCCGTCAGAATAACCGGAATAACTTTCAGATGTCCAGTAACTCTTTTCCCTATTTACAGGAAACGCCGGAGGTGTTTTAAATATCCCCGCCAGCTCCTCGGGGCTCGGCAGTCGCCAGTCCGTAAATCCGCCTGTGGTAAGGGTTTTAATATATGCTTTTCCCTGTTCATAGGTAAGGCAGGTGTCGGGCATTGCATTATCAGAATCTATCATGCACCACATAAGCCCGGTTGTCGTATCTGTGATCACCCCCGGATGTTTTTCAATAAATCGGCCTTTGGTTGCGACAAATTTTAATCGCATGGCATTTGTGGCCTGATTCATAATCTGAATGGAATTTAAATCATCCAGCCGTTTGATCTCCTGTTGGATTTTTTCGGTAATCGATGATTCCGGGTAGGCTTCAAGATAGTCTTTAAAAATCTGAGCGGCAACATCATAGTTGGTGCCCTGCTTTTCTGTTTTTTCGATTAGGGAGGCATAGATCATCTCATTGCGGATATTCTCCTGATACTTCGGCATCAGCTGTTTCAATTGATCGGAATTGCTGTTGTCATAGATATCAATGTAGCTTTCGCATATCCGCAGGCACTCTTCCCATTTTTCATGTTTTTCATAAAATGCCAGCTTTTTTTGGGCATAAATAAAGTACTCGCCGCTCATTTCATCGATGAATGCTTGAACCTGATCCTTGTGCTTTCCTTTCGGGTGCGTTTCAAAGTAGTTGTGGAAAATGTTGATTTTCTGGTCCGGTTCACCTTTGAGCGCGACAGTGGAAAGTTCCTCAAAATCCCTTTTTTCAATCAAGGATAGGATGTCTTGTACTTTCTGGCTGACTGTTTTTGTGTTTTCCTTGTTCAGTCCCTGGGCCAGATGCCGGTTATAAAGAGCAAGGGCGTCATCTAATTTTTGTTCTTCAAGTATTTGATCCGCCTGCTTTAATATCTGATTAAATTTTTTTGAGTTGGTTTGTAATTCGATCTGGATGATCCTGTTTTTAACATCATCGCTATGTTTGTTTGTATCATGAGTGCTTACATACTTTTTGAGTAAACGGATTTTCTGATCCGGCTCGGTCTGGGCGTCAGTTTTTTTGATCAGCTCCTGGTATTCCGATTTTAGGGCAATTTTATGATGAATTTTTGAAAAAATAAGAAAACCGGCAGCAATGACTATTACAGCCAAAGCCGATACTGCAATGCTAATAAAAAGACGGTGGTTTTTTTTCGGTGGCTTTTCAATGCGGTACTTTTTTTTCTGGCAAAAAGACTGGATGTAGCTCGATGCCTCTTCCTTGTCCATGCCGAATTCCATGGCTTTTTTGACCAGCGCATCAAAATATTCATGCCGTATTTTATTATTAATAGCGGCGATATTAATGTCTGAGTCAAGGGACGAAAGTTTGGCCTTTGCAAGACTGACATCATAAGCAATCCGGGTTTCATTATTTTTAAAGATTGTCAGGCAATGACCGGCCAGAGTGACGCCTGCTGTAACCATCGCATCTTTTTTACCAGTCGAAGCCAGAGACCGCTTTTTTTTTCCGGCAGTTTCCTGGAGTCTTTTAATCTCGGTGTTTTCAATCAGTCCGAGAAAGTCGTACAGGGATCTCTTCCCGATAATATTTAAGTTCTCGTTAATTGCTTTTTCAATGGATTTATCCAGCGGGCGGATTGCGAGGTTTTTAGCTTCTTTTTCGTCCTTAAGGATTGGACAGCGGATACGATTCCTGATTTCATCCGCAACCATTCCATTTTTTTTGGATATTTTGATCAGTTCATCTTCGGTGATATATCCTTTGCCCATTCGAAGACCGATCTGCTGATCAATACGGGTATACTTGGCATTTTTTTTGGAGGCAATCCGGTCACTAATTTCGCTTTGTGACAGACCATGAATCTCTGCCAGCCGGACAATATCCTCTTTGGCAATATAGCCTTTGCCCATGAGGATATCGATGTGACCATCAATCTCAGAAATTTTGCTTTCTTTACCGGTTTCAATAAAGTCGGCAGCTGCCTGTGCTTCTTCTTGCCTCAGGGTTTCATCACGCATGACATTTTTGATATCCGGAATCATGTTGATAAATTTTTGTATCTGCAGACCTTTTGTCGGGTGGTTGCGCAGGCGGCTCCACTCCACTTTTTTGGTCTGAATGGCTTTTTCTATGATTTCGGGATCGTTTTCCGGCGGATTAATGGAGAGTTCAAGAAGGATGTAATAATTTTCACGCTGCATAAATTTTGCTCAGTTTATATAATAATAATCAATGGACAACAAGATTTTGGGACCTGGCCTTGGCTCTTTCCAGGTCTTCCCCCTGGATAACGGATGCGGTATCCACCATTACTTCAATTTGCCGTGATTCCGATGTTTCCATCGCCGTTATATGGAGTTGGCCTTCTTCATTTAACGTAAACGTGATTTCGATCGGCAGGTCGGCCGGCAGGTTCGGCTGGAGGTTTAATACAGCCGTTTTTATTTCTACGGCATGATCCAGCGGTATTTCCACACGACTGGTTTCGCTTTCCATGATACGGATTAAAACGGTTTTCTGGTCCATGACGGCAGTATAAAAATTCTTTTGCAGAGTGATGGGAACCGTGGTATTCCTTAAAACGATATTGAAAACAATCTCATCGTTATCCGGGGTATGTGCGACAATACCAAAACTTTTACTGGTTACATTTTTGACCGTGAGCATCGAACGTTCAATACTCGGCAGGGTATAACCGGTTTGATCGGCAACTTCCTGAGCCGCTGCTTTAAAATCCTGGGCAGAAAGTTCATTGCTTTCGATCAATACCGAAATATCATCTATTCGTTCAATGGGTTTGTTGGTCTTCTGAGACACCCGCTCAATCAGGCCGTCATTAAGGCCCAGTTTCCATCCATATATTGCAGCGCCTTTTGCCACGGACTCGTCCGGATCAAATACTTTCGGAGTGACGGAAAAATTTTCTTCAATGCGTGTTTTTATCTGGGGCATACGGGTCGCGCCGCCAACTAGAATAATTTCGTCAAAGCTCTTATATCCTTTGTTTTTAGCTTCTTCGAGCATTTCTTTGGTGAATTCAATGGTCCTTTCAAGCAGGTCTTCGGTAATCTCTTCAAACTTTTCACGCCCGATAACCATTTTGACCCGCTCCCCGCCGTGTGTGACGGAAATCGGCGTTTTAGGCCGCTGGCTCAATATCTTTTTCGCTTTTTCCGCTGAAAGTTGGAGATCCTGCCATGTATCCGGGTCATCCAGGATGTCCTCGTCCGTTCCGGTTTCATTCTGAAAAAGTTCGACCATATGTGCAACCATCCGGTCATCCCAGTCCTTGCCGCCCAGGTTGTGGTCACCACCGGTGCAGATAACTTCCACGGAGTCTTTGCGGATGTCAATCATTGTAACATCAAATGTTCCGCCGCCAAGGTCATAAACCAGGACGACCCGATCTTCACTGGAATCCAGCGATCCATAGGCAATAGCTGCCGCAGTGGGTTCATTGATAATATGCCTGACGTTAAATCCGGCTATTTCTCCGGCTTTACGGGTTGCTTCTCGTTCATTGATCCCAAAATACGCAGGGCAGGTAATTACCACTTCAGTGACCGCTTCGCCGAGATATTGTTCGGCATCCTGGGCAAGTTTTTTTAAAACATATGCAGATATCTCTTCAGCCCGGTACTCTTCCGAATTGTGAAGAAAAATAAAATTGGGTTCTCCCATGGATCGCTTGACAAAGCTGACCACCTCATTGGGGTAGAGCTTTGAACTCTCTTTGGCAACGTCGCCAATTACAATGCTGTCATCATCAAAAAAGACCACAGAAGGGGTTACGCGTTCATTCTCGGCATTTGGAATGATGACTGCCTTGCCGTATTCATCGACATAGGCGATTGAAGAATAGGTTGTGCCAAGGTCAATCCCGAAAATTCGCTTTGTTTGATCCTTCATCAGTTGTTATTATCCTCCGCAGTTAACTCTGTCTGGTATATATATGCCGATACCATTTCCGGGCGGATTACTTTACCGTCCCACTCGTAACCGGGCCTCAGCCTTTCTGCAATGGTCTTGTCTTTTGCCGGATCATCTGTCTCGACCTTGTTGAGTATGCGCTGACGGGAAGTGTTTATCATGTCCCCTTCGCAGGTAAACGGCACAACGCCTTCCCAGGAGAAAAGATCTTCAAGATCAGATGAAATATTTTCTATATATTTTAATAGTTTTTCAGGTGTTTTTTCAGATCCGGATTGTTTTTTGTAGTGTGAAGTAAATTTCCGCATATCATCAACAATTTTTATGATATCCGTAATAAAGCGATGCAGATATTTTTTGATAAGGCCTTCCCGAAATTCCTGCAGGGACTGGTGCAGATCATCAATTATTCTATTTTTGTGTTCATCATATTTTAATTTACTTTCAAATGACTGAGAGAGTTCCGTCAACTGATTTTTGATTTCATCAAAAGCAGTGGCCTCTGAATTTTCATTGTCAGGAACATCTTTTTCGACGTTATCTTGCACTTCCTCGGCTTCTTCTTCTGTTTCAATATGGTTCGCATCCGTTTCGATGTCTGTCTTACTGTCCGTTTTACTGTCCGGGGAGTCACTGGTTTCCAGAGAAATCAAGGTGTCTTCGACAGGTATGCCTATTTCAAAGGTATCATCAAAATTATCAGGGTAGTCCTGATCATCTTCATTGTATTTATTTTCTTCATCCATGATCGACCTATGCATTATATCATAAGGAAAGTGTTTGTGCCGGTATTTGGTAAATTCTTAATTATTCCTATGAATTAAATGTAAATATGACCTTTTTGTCAAGTAAAATCTCGAGATATGGCAATATTTGTCGTTTTAAGTGCAATCGTTTAGCGCTTTCGATGGGTATTTGATATAAAAACAAGATTATGTTTTTTATCGAATCAGCGGCAAATAATCGGAGATAGTGTTTAAAAAGTCATTGGGCTCAGAATGTTAGGAACGTAAATTTTATAAAGTAAACGAAGTTGCTTGTCTTTTGATCCATCTTCGGCGTTGCGCAAAAGGCCGAAGACGTAAAGTATGCAACCTTTCATGCGCCTTGAATATGGCCCAAAATCCGGCGCAATTTCGGTCACTTTATTTCATTCACATTCCTTATTTTATAAGTGCCTTTAATGACCCGCTGCCTCAGTTGCACATGTTGAAAAACCGGGTTGACATATCATTTTTACCCTATATAATTAATTGAACGGGCAGTTAGTTATTTTAATTTTATTATTATATAATTAATTAAATTAATGAGGAAAAGATTATGATTTCAAAATACGATATTATAAAAAAATCACAAGAATTCGGATTCGAAGACGTGGGGTTTACCACCGCAGATCCGTTTGAAACCCATAAGAAATTATAAATGGACCGGCAGGAGGAATACGGCTGGGCCGAGGATGTGGGGCTGGATTTAATGAAAGGAACGGATCCGAAAACAATCATGAAAGATGCGCAAACGGTCATTGTTCTTATGGAGGTATATTTTCGTCAGGCATATCCCCGGCACATGGAAGGACATTTCGGGCGGTGTTATTTAGATGACGATCGGGTGACAAAAGACGGATTGGCTCTGCGTATCAAGGCGTTTAGAAGTTATTTGCGCGATAACGGTATAGACTCCAAGGTTCCTTTTAATTTGCCCCACCGGGTGGCGGCCGCACGTGCGGGAATGGGTACTTTCGGGAAAAACTGCCTGTTTTATTCCAATAAAGTTGTCCGGCAGGGGTCATGGGTATTACCCATTGCCGTGGTAATCAACCACAAATTTGATCCCGGTGAGCCCACCCTTGAAATGGGATGTCCGGACTGGTGCCGGAATGCCTGTATTGCCGCTTGTCCGACCCGTGCTTTAAAAGGCAATGGAATCATTGACCCGCGAAAATGTATTTCATATCTGACCTATTTCGGTCAGAACCTGACACCAAAAGAACTGCGTGAACCCATGGGCGTCTATATCTACGGGTGTGACCGATGCCAGAATGTGTGCCCCCGAAATGCCGCCTGGCTGGCCAGTGATCTTGCCGTAAATGAAAAAGTCGCAGCCAAGGCAGCCGCTTTTGAACTTTCCGCTTTGCTGCATATGGATAAGCCGTATTTTGAGACCAAAATATGGCCCCATATGTTTTATATGTCTTCTGATGATCTGTGGCGGTGGCGGATGAATGTTGCACGGGCTATGGGCAATACTCGTGATTCCATGTATACGGATGATTTGATTCGTGCGTTTGAGGAAAATGATGATGACCGGGTCAGAGCCATGTGTGCCTGGGCATTGGGCAGAATCGGGCGAGAGAAAGATAAAATCGCTTTGGAAGGTTTTTTGACAAAAAGTTCCGGTCTCATCCGGGAAGAAGTGGCGGATGCGTTGGACCAATTGTAATTATGTGAAAGAATGAAGAAAAGATTAAACGCGGATATACAAAAACCCAAAATTGTTAAACATTTTTACAAAACCATTCTGGCAGAAGGCTTTGAAGGCGCATCTATCGCCAAAGTGGCAAAGCGTATGAAAATTCATCCCAGTCTGATTCTCCACTATTTTGGGAATAAGGAGAACCTGACCCTTGCACTGGTTGATTTTGTGATTGATGAGTACGGCAGTCTGTTAAAGAATTTCAAAGCACAGGGCCTTGCGCCGGAAGATCGTCTGACGCGTCTGCTTGAAGCCCTCTGGAGCCGGGAATATTATGAAAAGATTAATGTCGCCGGGTCTTTTGCTGTCCTTGCAGTGAGCTTCCGAAATCCCAAAATTCACGGGAAAATAAGGGGGCTCTACCGGTTGTTTAAACTGTTTCTGGTTCATGAGTTTACTTATTTAATGGATCACCGGGTGATTGGGGTAAATAATCCGGCCCATGCGGCTGAGGTTATCATGTCGATGATTGAAGGGTCGCGTCATTTCAGGACGTTTATCATAGAAGACGACCAGATCCGGCGGTATAATCAGGATATGATTAGCGCTGCCCGCCATTTTTTAAAAGGTAATATGGCAAAGTAAAAAGTAAAATTAACCACGGAGAACACCGAGATCACGGAGTTAAATAATTAACATAAAGCCTTTTCTCTGTGCCCTCTGTGCCCTCTGTGGTGGAAAAAGGTCTTTTTGCAATGCCACCTTATTAAATGAAAGGATAGAGACTATCTATGTCCACGAATACAAAAATAATCCAAAGCATCTGCTTTGAATGCCACTCCCGGTGCGGCGTACTGCTGGAAGTCAAAGATGGAAAACTCACAGGCGTAAAAGGCGACAAGACACATCCTTACAGCCACGGGTATGTCTGCTGAGAACAACCCTTTTTCATGAAACTCTTTCGGATTTTAAAATATTATGATATCAAGTAAAATTAATGTGTTTAAAACCCACAACGCAGCTATTCATT
>JAQIBZ010000601.1 GCA_027858815.1 Desulfobacteraceae bacterium | reverse complement strand
TCATCATAAAGGATGTAAAAAATCCAAAATGCCGAAAACCAGAAAAGAGTTTTGGGAAAACAAAATCGGAAATACTGTTAAAAGAGATAAGCGAAATATTTCGGAACTCAAAAAACTGGACTGGCGAATTGCAATTGTCTGGGAATGTGCAACCAAAAACAAAGAGGATTTATCAAAATCTTGCGCAGAGCTTAAATCCTGGATAGTCGGAAATGAGACAATGTTAGAGTTCCCAATTGCACAAAAAAAATGAGCTCAAACAGAAAAAGATATAACACGAAAAGTTAACTTACTCAACGTGCACCCTTTGTTTTAGATGTACCCAAGCGACGAAAGGTTGTTTTTAATGTTTATTGAGTTAAAAAAAGAACACTTGAAATTCACCGTTACATTTATTTTGATTACAATTTCATTGTTCATTTCAGGATGCGCAACTCCAGTCAATAAACAGAATTTAGATATTGATAAATTAATCGAAGAAGAAAATTACGAAAAAGTAGCAATAGCATTTTATTTATTTGGCCGGGATGAGGAATATAAAAAGAGTGGAGATGCCCGTGAGATTTATGAAAATGCATTAAAACTTTTAGCTATCCATGAATCCGATTTTCATGAAAATGATATTCCTCGATTAAATAAGATTTGGACAGCACTTCTCAGCAGGTATTTTTTTTGTTCTATAGAGGAACAGCACCCTCAAATTGTTGACAGAGTATCGAAATATATTCTTGAAAACACCTATGATGAAGTAGCCAAAAGTATAGTCGGTCGTATATATGAAGACAAACAGTATGTTTTTTTTCAACATTGCCTAATCCCTGTTCACCTGTTTTATACTGGGAATTTTTCTCATTTTAAAGAAGCGACTATAAAACTAAATACTCTTATTTCAAATAAAAAAGATCAAACTTCAATTCTTACAAGCCCTTGGTATTATACAACTGACTTGATGGTGGATGAGGCTTTTGTTTCGATATTTTTAGGGTATTCAATGATACAAGATGGAGATCTTTCAGGTGCTTCTATTGTTCAAGAAGAAATGGAAAATCTTTATGAAAGCCCATTGATCAAAACACTGTTATGGGGCGGAGATACTTTAGGAATAGCTAAAACCGAAAGAGCCATGGTCTTGGGGTTTGGTGCTTATGGTTATTCTTTACTCGGCCAATATAACAAGAGCAAAAAATTTTTTATAGAAGCGATAAGCTGTTTGGATGATCAAGACCTAAAACTTTTCGACCGTATAGTGCTCTCGATGTTGCATGCAGGTTATGCCGATTGTTATTTAATTCCGGCACTGGATAAAATAAATATTAATGAAGGTATTCAGGAAATTGAAAAACATTTTGAAAAAAGCGAAAAGATTTTACCAAATGAATTTGAGATAACAGATTTTAACAAGCTTGCTGACCCTAATTTGGAATATGGAATAAATTTGGCTAAAGCATACAGGTTGGTTACAAATGCAAAATATCTATTTAAAATTGAAAAATTTAATGACAGCTTTTTTGCTGCTGAAAAGTCTCTTGAATATTTGAAATTAACTTCTCCAAAGCAATTAACCATCGATGCGATCTATTATGCAGTTTTATCGGCTGTGAAAGAAAACCGATTGGAAGATGCCGAGAAAATCTTTTCCAAATATGATGGTTTATTAATTGGTTATAGAGGGTTTGAATTATGGAAATTATTATATGCGTATTCGCTCGTGTATGAAAAAAATGGAGATATTACAAAAGCCCTCGAGTTAGCAAAAAAATCAGTTTTAGTTGTGGAAGTCTTTCGGAGGGACCGGTTTCCGGGCCTTTTACAACAAGTCACATTCATGGAAGACAAGAGTTTACCCTATGAACAGGTTATAAATTTGCTGCTTCAGGCAGATATGAGCGAAACGGATAGAGAGGCAGAGGTTTTTCAATATATAGAAAAAGTTAAAATTCATTCTCTGCTTCTTTTGGGTGATAAAGATAAACCTTTTGCGAAAAATGTGATTACTCTAAATGTCTGAAAAATGAATTAGCGACGGATGAAGTCCTTATTAATCTGTACACCGGAAAAGATTATTTAGTTTCATTGTTAATATCCAAGTCAACAAAACCGGGACAGGGGCTGGAATATGACAGGGGAGCTATAAAGAACGATATTGACAAACAAGTCAATATAATAAGAGAAAATATGATCTATAAGGGTAATTTCAATGAAAAAGACAAAAAGATAATTGAAGCAGGAAATGATCTTTTTAATATTATTTTTGGCCCTCATTATAAAAAAAGACGGCTACCGAAGGGTACAAAAATATATGTGGTTCCCCACCGGCAGCTCAGTTACCTGCCATGGAATGCTTTAAGCGTAATAGAACATCACGATGGGGACAACTATATGGTGGATCATTATAATGTCTCAACTTTGCCTTGTGCCACAGCCCTTAGTAAGCTGAAAGGACAAAGGGCGGAAAATGAATATTTGGTTAAAAAACCCAACTCTTTTTTTATCGGCCCCAATGTCGATTCTGCCCCGGATAAGATAAGATTTTTAAATTCGGTGGGTAGTTGGAATATTTACACTGATGAAAAGGCAAATGTCAGAGCTGCCTTAAATGAGCTTCAAAATTCGGAAACGGTAATCTTTTTTACTCATGCCATATTTGACATATCAGCCCCTAATGAATCTTATATCCAGCTTGCAGGTCAAACTAATAAATCATGTCTTTCTTTTAAAGATATTGAAAAAATAAATATTGGTGCAGATTTTGTCGTGTTGGCAGGATGTGCCACGGGAAAGGTTGGACGATATTCGGAGTTGGGTTCTGTCAGTCAGGAAGAAAAATTTTTAGATGCCGATGATCTCTTGGGGCTTTATAAGCAAATGATTTCCAAAGGAGTAAAAAATTTGGTATTTTCTGCCGTTAATGAAACCAGCAAGGATCCAACTGAAATGTTTTTGGGTGACCTTGTGGAACAGATCAATAATAACTTGAGTAGCTCAGAGGCATTCGGGCAATCGGTTAAAAATTTGAAAAAACATAAACATTATTATCATCCATATTATTGGGGGGCTTATGTATTGGTTGGACCGTTTTCAAAAAAATAGAATCCTATGTTTAACAATGATTATTTCTTTGGCAATAACAGGCTGTGCCAATCTGCCTATGCTAGGGTTAGGTAAATCGGACCGGTTAATCACGATTGACCGGCACGAGATCTTAGCTGCGGAAACACCTAAACCGGATGAAGTAATTTCAGAAGATTATGTTTCATATATTTTTTTTCTTTTTCCAAATCAAAAATGGGTGAGGAAATGTGATCCGAGAATTTTGAAAGAGTTAAATATGGAGTTTAGAGAGTTCGGTGATGCCATTGGTAATAATCATCTTGCCATCTGGTTTATTGATGAAAATGGACGACCCGATACCAATCGATCTTTAGACTTTGTACGTTTATTTGATTTGGATGTTAATTCCGGGCCATATATTGTCTATTTAAGTCCCTCAAGTCCGATTATCGATATTAAGCCTATTCTCCACCATGCAACTGCTGCCACTGAAATAAAAATGAGCAAGCAGGATTTGGAAAAAATTGTACACCATGATGACTTGATAGATATGTTCATTATAGATTTTAATAATTTGGGGTCGAATTATACTTCCAATCTTCTGAATATTCTTAAAGGGCAGCTCAGAGGCGATGATGTCGATCTTTCCGAATTAGAATGGGGAAAAAATAAATGTATCGTTAAATTAATAAGTAAAAAAATGGGCAAAGTAGCGTATAAAATTGTTTCCGGTATTAAAGAGATTGAACTTACTACCGACAGTATCAGGATAGAATTTCATCCTCCTGAAACCAAATTATCCGGTGAGTATGTTATACAATAGCAGTGTTTCAATTAAAGTTAAAAAAATATGATATTCATCGATGTAACCGCAGTCGTCATCCGTAAAAATGAAAAAGTCTTAATTGCCCAACGGTCTTTGGGCGAGCAATCAGAAACATTCTGGGAATTTCCTGGCGGGAAAATTGAAAAAGGGGACACCCCGGAAAAGTGTTAAGGGCAGCAGAAGAAATGTTTTATCCCATCTTGCTGGTCTTTTGGCCCGCCTTCTTTGTTGCGAAAAAGCTCATATATCTCGATATGCACGCTTCATCGCGCCTCGAATGCGGGACCAAAATCCTTCGCCATTCGGGACAAAACATTTCCCCCGCTACCCTTTAAAGAGAGATTTTTCGAAGAACTCGGGATAGAGATAAGAATAGGGGCGTTTATCGCTGAAAGCCGCTTTTGCTATGACAGCAAAAATATCCGACTGCTGGCTTATGAAGCGAAACATCTGGATGGTGACTTCGAATGAAGATAGAGATTATTGGAGCTGAATCACTTGGTGTCCGGGGACTGTGTTGTTTTGTTGCTGTTGCCGATCAAAAAATTCTCATTGATCCCGGTATCGCGCTGGGGTTTCTTCGTAAGGGCCGGGCGCCGCACCCCGTTCAGGTGGCAGTGGACGAGGTCATCCGGGAAAAGATCATACAGGCCTGGGGGCTTGCGACGGATATTGTTTTCAGCCATTTTCATGGCGACCATGTCCCTCTGGCGGATGCAAACCCCTATCAAC
>JAQIBZ010000475.1 GCA_027858815.1 Desulfobacteraceae bacterium | reverse complement strand
TGTTGATTGTCGGGCTTTGGTACCTGAAAAAAATCAGGTTATCTTACCTGCCTTCAAAAAAGGTAGGCCCGGCGATTGTTCATCACCGGGCCTGGTGCAGACAGCAGTCTACCGCACTGAGTTATCCCTTGGCATCGGAGTCCCCTCTCGTATGCCTCCGTTTCACTCAGATATCTTTATCTGATCGCAGGTATAGATCAATTCCGCACTGATTGTTTTTTCCT
The DNA here is from genome assembly GCA_027858815.1 of Desulfobacteraceae bacterium. Taxonomy (GTDB): domain Bacteria; phylum Desulfobacterota; class Desulfobacteria; order Desulfobacterales; family Desulfosalsimonadaceae; genus SURF-3. The sequence continues at coordinate 18,188 of JAQIBZ010000475.1, read as the reverse complement.
GTCTGTAAAAAGCTTCAGCCAAAAGCAGGGTTCCCATATTCATTATTTGACGACGGTTACCCCGGCAGTGAGAAGCTATAATGCTTAAGGCATCTGTATCGAAAAGAGCTTCGGGGGCCTTTGCATTGGAGAGCCTGAATTTGATAAATTCAAGGCTCTCTTTATCATCCAGAGCATTCAGATTAAACTGGCCCGTCAGTCGGGTCTTTACCGGTGCCATGCTTTGCAATCGCAACCTTTTTTCAAGGGTTTCATCACCGACAAGAACAAAACTTGCCGCGACGGTTTCCTTGTGAGGATTAAACATCAGGGAGCAGATATCCATCAATGATTCCTTTTCCATGAGATGGGCATCATCAATAACAAATACCGGGAACATACTTCGGTGCTCCGACGTCATCTGCATGATTTGTTTTTGCAGCTTGATCAACAAGGGCACCGTCCGGCCATTGGTATCCACTCCCAGAACATCGGCGATGGCTTTTAACATTCCGTTTCGCAAAAGCCCTCCGTAATGAACCAGCGCCGGTCTGTAATAATTACCATCCAGTCGGGACAATACATAGTGGACCAGCGTTGACTTTCCTGCACCCGAGGGACCGGACAATGAAAAACTTTTGCCCGTGGATATCAAAGATAAGGCGGTTTTCAAAAAGCGTTTGTCCTGTTCTCCCAAATATGGGGTTTTTAACCGGTAGGTATCGGCAAACGGGTGATATTTAAAACCAAAAAATTCTTGTGGTGATTCGCCATGATTGAGCATGTATTCCTCCTATTGGCCGGGATGATCGAATCGTCTGGCATTGGCGCCAAGATCGGTCAATCGAGCCTTTTTCATTTCATTGCCGTAATAAATATGGGTTTTATCCCATGGCATATAATAGATTGTCACCCTGGAGCCCGGCAGGCACCCAGGTACTTCATATTGTTTTGTCTTAAACCGGATGGTCGAGTCCTTGTAAACCCTGCAGCGACGTTCCATCCTGAACAAAGATTCAATATCTGCCGCCGGCGGGAGAATGTGGCAGGAATTACGCGTTTGCAGCCTTTTTTGCAAAGGAGAACAACCTAAAGAAGTGTGGATGGTTTCGTGGTATCGGGCGACCCAAGATTTAAAGGCATTGTTGATTTGCTCAACGCTTTTGAATTTATCGCAGAGCAACTGGTCTCTTACGGTCCTGAAGAAACGTTCAACTTTGCCTCTGCCCTGCGGTCGATACGGCGGGGTGTGGAGCAGGTCAATCCCGTTTCTGGCGCAAATAATTCTCAACTGGCGACTGGAATATGCGGCACCATTATCTGTGTAAAAGCGTTGAGGAATGCCAAACCGCCTGGCACCTCCCATAAGATCGTAAATCAAAGGTTCTACCGATTCAGTTAAATAAAATCTGCCATGAACAATATACCGGCTACAGTCATCCAGAATCACATGTAGGTACGTTTTTCTTTTTTGTCTGCCATGGTACAATTTCGGACCGTGAAGAAAATCCGCTGACCACAGCTGCCCAAAATGGTCAAAAGCAAAGGGTCTTGCATTTTGCTCCGGATGAATATGGGGATCTCTTTGCAGATTTTGCGTCCTGGCAAATCTGTAAAGGGCTGACCGGCTGGGTTTTCTACCGTTCCAAATACCGGTTCGAGCAAGTTCTTTGAGTATCCTGGCAAGGGTCCATCTCGTATGCTCCATGCGTAAAGCAAGCATTTGAGAAGTGATATTGTCAGGAACCTGGTGCGTGCCTTTGTCGGATCTTTCCTTATCCTTGAGACCCGGCAGTCCCCGATGTTGATAACGGTACAGCCATTTTCTCATCGATTCAGCGCTCACACTCACATACGATCCGTCCGGATGAACATATTGTTGCAAAGATGCCTGGTCAAGCATCGCCCCAAAGGTCCGATCATTGGCATCTCTGTGCAAAAATGGGCTGATGAGCCCGTAGCGCCATAAGGCTATGTCAACCTCATTTGTGTCATTTTCTTTTTTCATTCAACCTCCGTTATTAAAAATTAAAATTACGAAGGCTTTGTTATCAATCTCCTTGATTTGTTGAAATATACGTTTTGTGTGGATGGTGATTTAGCGATATCTCCTGGGGTAAAAAGCCCAGGAAAAATCCCGCATAAAAGATGGCCAGTTTTTTTTTGGGGACAAGCAGGGAGATATCCCATTTAGTTCAACGGTGATCCAGTCCCGGATTGCCTTGGCTTTGGCAACCCACCTTTGCATCCGGGGCCAGTTACTGCCGGTATGTCGGGCAATCGAAGCAATGCTGTTTCCTTGCTCGTACATTTGCAAAACATACATGAACATGCACAATGACGCCCGGGCTATCCGCAAAAATGCATGCATTAAAATTGAAAAGGTCTTCTTGGGGCATTGGTCATTATCACAGCGGTAACGCTGAATGCTTATTAATTTATCATCAAACGAATATCGTTTATAAAAACCATTTTTTACATAGGAATGCCGGTTGCCGCAATGAGGACAGCAAATCAGTGAGTTGTAGTTTTCTCTTGTTATTTCGGGCAGAAAAGTCAATAAAGAGTTCCAGTCGGGGGGCATGTGTTATTTCTCCTTTTTTTTAGTCGAAAACTGGGTATAACACATTCCCCCCCTCTTATCCCCCCAAAGGGGGGAGGAGGATAAAAGGCATGGGGCGGCATCCTGCTGTCCCGCGCAACTCAACCTTATTTTTCTTAAATTTTCATCCCTGATTTTCACTGCTTGGGTAAAGGTGCGTGGGATTTTTGGCTGGATTTAAGGTATATCAGCGGGCTTCTCTACAGTAAATGTCGCCGGCTTCTGTGATCCGTTTATTTTTGTATGCATTAATAACATCAGTCGATATGAAATCAAAATGGAGGCTACCAAAAAAGCTATGAACTTTGCCCTGTAACATCCGATGCTTTTCCTGATATGTTTTTGGCTCTTGTTGTAATTTAACGTATTCAAGATAATCAGGGATTATATCACCTATTGTAAGGCTACTCCTATCCGGCTTTTTTAACTGTTTCCGAAGACGGACATAGGCGATATTCGCTTCTGTTTCAGTTCCAAAAAAAACTCGTTGAATGCGCTGACCTTTGCGCCCCTGACTGATATCAATTAAATATTTTTTATTTGGTATGAGTTCACGGATTGACATATTTATTTTCCCCGCTTTCTTTTTTGCAAGTCTAAAACAATGCTCTTCGCCCAATCATCAATTTGTTTCTTTGATTGTTTGGGCTGTTTTCCAATATTGAAGAATTCAATAATCATATCGAGTTTTTCTTCAAGCCTGTCTATGTCTGCTGAGTTTAACATGATGAATCAAATGCCAATTGATTTGAATTGATGATGGTCTGGACTTTCTGCTCAAGTTCCTTGCCACGGCATTTAATTTGATTATTTATGCGAATCAATAAATGCTTAGTTGCAATGCCCAGTAATTTTCCTATTTTGTCGGTGGATTCAATAGAACAGGCCGAAGCAGTGATAAGACAGCCGACGCCTTGCTTTACAAGTGCATCAACGTCGATATAATCTTTTTTTGATGTATCCCTGGTGATATCGGAACGATTGTTTTCAAGAAATTTTACTTCCTGGACTATTTCCCAGAAATTAGAAATGGATGTTCGTTGATGGTTTTTGTTCTTCTAATCAACCTCAGTAGCGGTGTGTCTGGCCCAATGTTTAGAGCAATAAGACCAGATTTCATTTTGTGCATAAAGTAAATCGTATATGGTTTCAATCTTTTGTTCACCTGATCCGAATCGAAATTCTTTAATAGTCTCCCGTCTGATTTGGAATTCAACTCGGGTTACAGGTGATAAAGTATCTTGCCAGATAGAATTGAAAAATTCTTGTTTTGCCGTTGATCTGGTATCAGATAACTCTTTACGCTTATCATAAACACGTAATACAAGATTCCCTTTGCCGTATGAAATGCCGCTTGCTTTACGGCCAGAATAATACACACCAAAATGATTTGCCCGGCATATCCATTTATCAACGTTCCCGAAATCATAATCTTTAAAAGGCTGATCAATAAAATCCGTACAAAAATCAACCCTTGAAATAGTATGTTTTAAAATTTTGATACGTGCGGATTGAAAATAAGATTCAATATTTTTGAAAATTTTAAAAACACCCGGGTTCCATGATGATTGTGAACCAATTTCAATCAAGCAGGTTGGAAAATTACCCTGAGCATTACGGCGATTAAAGAAGATATGCGTATCAGCTGTTGATATATGATAATTGAAAAATCTACGCCCTGAACGGTGCACATTGAAACCAACAGTAAAATATTTAAAAGTAAAAGGAACTTTATCAAGCTCAAGGTCTCGGGCTAACTGACGTGATTCTTCAATTCTGTCAAGAAGTTCACTTTTTGATAAATCAGCATGAAGAGATAAATGAAGAGTATCGATAGAACTGTGACTGACTACTTGGGGGGGGCATGTTATACGGGCTTGCCCCCTGTCATCGGACTCAGAACCGTTACCATGATTTTGAGCACTTGCAGTGGAAGGATCAAGCTTGATAACTTTAGAACCATCAGAATGTTTTGACATAAAAAAACCTCCTCTTAGAACGTCCAAGAGAAGGCATGTTGACAGCCAATGAATAAATGCTATAATTCATTTAGCGTTTCGTGACTTAGAGCTTGCGAGGCAATATTTCTCTGGGACGCTGTTTTGGGGCCTCGTTATGTTTAGAGCATAACGAGGCTTTTTTTTAATATTTTAGTTGATATCTTTATCTTTCAATCATTTTTTTAAGCGCATTAACATTTTCTATCCTTTCTGTATCAATTTTTATTTTCCCACTTCGTATTGAACTGACTTGCTGTTCAGTTAAAGTCAAGCCGCCAGATAATAGCCCGAGCACTTCATAGGCACTCCAGATATCTAACTTTTTTTCACCGTTTTCTTCTTTGATAATCTTACCACCATATTCTTGTTCAAATAATTCTATATTCTTAGCAACCATTTCAATAAATAAATCGATATAGGATGTAAAATTTAATCCGGTTCCGTCGATAAATCTTTTAACTGTATTCACATTCTTTTTATTTAAATATAAATTGCACCTTATTTTATTTTCCTTGATAGCCATATCTTGCCCCTTTTTATATGCACCATTTATTTAAGTCCTATGCACCATAATTAATACTTTCAATGCACCATTGTCAAGTATATTTTTGAGTAAGGGATGCGCGTTATTTAGATATGTAAGAAAACCACGATATAGTAGATTTTCCTGAAGGAATCACCAAAGGCAGGGGTTCCCTGTTCTCTACACCATCCCCCTTTTTTTCGGCTTATACCTTCAAATCAGCCTGTGGTGTAAAGGGCAAGCGCCGCTTCGCGTCGTCGGCTGCGCCGACCCTTGACACCGGCTAATTTTCCGGTATTTGCGCCTCAATGGGGGATGGCTCCGAAGGCAGGGAACTCGACGCCTTGGATATAAAAGCGTTATAGCCAAGAGAAAAACAGACCGAAGCAAATTGACGTGACGTCATGCCTAATTCATCAGCTTTATCATTGAATTTTTTTACAAATGCTACCGGCATTGCAGTTCTAATTTCTTTTGTTTTTGCCATTAAATAACCTCATATATAAATTTAAATAATAACTATACTGATTTCAAGCTGTCAGATCGTGCGGCAAGCCGCATCCTCTCTGACAGCCTTAATCAGATGAGTATTTTATTACATGTTAAATTCAGGAGGTGTAAAAAACGAATTATGTGGTCTGCAATATGTTGCACCCATTTTTTGTAACTCCCTCAAATCGTTTTCTGGTATACCTTGGGTTTTAATCAATTCTTCAATGAGTACATCAGTCAAAGGTTCATTGTCTTTGCCAAGAAAAATTTGCTCAACAGTTTTATCCGTCATTATTCTGTTCTCCTTTTATTATGATTGTTGGCAATGGATATAAATAAATAATTTTATATTTAATCATTGAATATAAGTTCGGGGGTAAGCGAAGGGGAGGAAGGCGTGCAAACAAAAAAAACCAATAACAATAAATGTTATTGGTTTTTTGTTTGAATTTATAATTATAACTTTCTGATTTTTTGACTAAAAAATGAATGTAGCAAAGAAGGTCGAACCTGTAAAAAAACGATTTTAAATTGTCGTGATTATGTCGTGATTTTAGAAGTTTTTTTAAGAAATGTAAAAGCTGATAACTGATTGATATTAGTGGTGGGCCGTCACGGAATCGAACCGTGAACCTACTGATTAAGAGTCAGGTGCTCTGCCTAATTGAGCTAACGGCCCATATCTTTGATGATATTAAAAAATATTCAATTAGCAATTTGCACTTGGGATGTCAAATTGTTTTTCATGAAAAAATCTCCTGTAATTTATTCGCTTCACGGTTATGAAACGCTATTGGTCCGGCCAGGAGTGTATTTTTTCTCTTCTCAGGCGCTTTTTATTATTTTTCCAGCTGTCGTCTTTTTCTTTCTTTTTGCCTTTGAATTTTTTTTCACCGGGTTTATTCATTTTTAATGCAAATGTTCCGCCCAGTGCCTGTTTTTTGTAAGTTTCAATGGGGTCAACTTTTTTAGCCGGTTTTTTCATTGCCGGCATTTCTTTAAGAAGGGAAGGGCCGGTAAAGCAGTTTGTGGGGATAACGTCTGTCAAGTACAGCAGATCGCCCGTATGAAGGAATGATAATTTTTGATCCAGCATTTTCTGGACATTTATAGTCAATACGATGGGTTGGTTGTCCCTTCTTCTGCCGATTCTTTCCGCCAGTTCCCGGTCTTTGCAGCAAATGATACGGGTATGCGCGGTTGGGTGAATCCCTTTATCCAGGACAGACGAGTATGATTTATGTGAGATGCAGACATATAAGGTTTTTGGAGGGTTTTCACATATAACAGGAGGATCCAGTCGGCTTCTGTCTCTGGCCCGGATGCGCTTTTCATCAACTTCAATGGGCGGATCGTTTAGCATCAGTATTATGTCATTAATATGGCTGTTGCGGACATGCCGCCATCCGTCTGTTTCAGTGACCGCCTGGATGAACTCTTTGATTTTGACATATCCGTTATCATCTGTAAACAGACCGAATTCATCCGGGTGTCGACCGAGTACATATGTTGTAAATTTTGCAAATTGTTCAATCTGTTTTATTCTGTTCATGGCAATGGCTCAACCATTTAAATTAATGTTTGTTTCTTTAAACGTCCCCTTGACCACAGGAATACCCTCTGTTATCGTGACTAGCGCAAAAATGATTGAATATGTCAACCAGTTTTGGCGGCTGTGTGAAAACACAAATTACTGAGTTGTAGCGTATTTTTTGCCACTGCCGATTCGGCTGAAATCTGCCTTGGTTTACATATTAAAACGCAATTAAAGAGATTAAAAACAGGGAGAGATGTTTTATGAAAACATATCCGAAATCCGCTAATTTGTTTGAGCGGGCAAAAAAGATGATTCCGGGAGGCGTTAACAGTCCGGTCAGAGCATGTCGATCCGTGGGTACAGACCCGTTATTTATAGATAAGGCTTTGGGCTCAAAATTAATTGATGCAGATGGAAATGAATACATTGATTACATCGGTTCCTGGGGCCCGATGATTTTAGGGCATTCCCATCCGTCCGTCATCAGCGCCATTGAACAGGTTTTAAAACGGGGAACCAGCTTTGGGGCGCCGGTGGATCTGGAAGTCGAGCTTGCGGAACTGGTTCTTGAAGCAGTGCCTGCCATTGATAAAGTTCGTATGGTAAGCTCCGGAACGGAAGCTACCATGAGCGCGATTCGGGTTGCCCGTGGCGTTACCGGCAGAAATACGATTATCAAGTTTGATGGTTGTTACCACGGACATGCGGATTCGTTTCTGGTTTCCGCCGGGTCTGGGGTGGCGACACTTGGCATTGCCGGTAGTCCGGGCGTTCCGGAATCTGTCATTGCCCACACCATGTCTTTGCCATACAATGATATGGAAACATTTACCTCTGTTATGGATAAATCCGGTGATTCGATTGCTGCTGTCATTGTTGAAGCTGTTGCCGGAAATATGGGGCTGGTGCCCCCGGCAGACGGTTTTCTTGAAACATTACGTATAGAAACTTCAAAACACGGGACGCTGCTGATCTTTGATGAAGTAATGACCGGGTTCAGGGTTTCTAAAGGGGGTGCTCAGGGATTGTACAATATCGATCCGGATATGTCCTGTTTTGGTAAAATCGTTGGCGGTGGTTTACCCGTCGGCGCATATGGGGGTAAAGAACATATTATGTCTCAGGTGGCGCCGGAAGGGCCGATATATCAGGCTGGAACACTTTCTGGAAACCCGATTGCCATGGCTGCGGGAATTGCCACGCTTAAAGAAATTGGAAAACCGGGTTTTTATGAAGCGCTTGAGAGAACGTCAGCCCGTCTTGCAAAGGGTCTGCAGCAGGCAGCCGTTAATACCGGAACAAAAGCAGTGCTCAACCGCGTGGGATCAATGGTCGGCATATTTTTAACGGATCAGCCGGTTGGAAGCTTTGATGCTGCCAAGACGTCGGATCTGGAAAAGTTTGCATCATATTACCGGAAGATGCTTGACAGGAGGATATATTTAGCGCCGTCTCAGTTTGAATCATTGTTTGTTTCTGCCGCGCATTCGGACCGGGATATTGATGATACAGTTGCGGCGGCAGAATCTGTATTCAGTGAGTTAAGTGATTAATTTTATCAAGGATACGCAGCCAAGACCATGACAAGCAAGAATACGATACCGGATAATGTGAAAACCATTCATTTGATAGCAGTATGCGGAACCGGGATGGGTGCGCTTGCCTGTATGCTCAAAGATCTCGGCTATGTGGTCACCGGTTCCGATGCCAATGTTTACCCGCCCATGAGTACATTTCTGCTGGGCAAGGGGGTTGCCATTTTTGAGGGCTTTGATGTGCAGAACCTGGCATACGGCCCGGATCTTGTGGTGGTCGGTAATGCGGTCCGTAAAGACAACCCGGAGGCGGTTAAGCTTAATGAGATGGGGCTGAATTTCTGCTCCATGCCCCAGGCGCTGAATCATTTTGTTGTTGCCGGCAAAAAAGCACTGCTGGTGACAGGCACCCACGGCAAAACAACGACATCATCTATGCTGGCGTGGATTCTTCACGTGGCTGGCCTGGATCCGTCATTTATGATCGGCGGGATTCTGCTTGATTTTGACGGCAATTACCGGCTGGGAAATGGCGGATATGTTGTCCTGGAAGGGGATGAATATGATACCGCATACTTTGACAAAGGGGCAAAATTTTTTCATTTTGATCCGCATGTGGCTATCTTAACCAGTGTTGAATTTGACCATGCAGATATTTTTAATGATTTAGCTCATGTAAAACAGACATTTGGTCGATTTATTGAAAAGTTTTCAAATCAGAATTATTTGATCGCCTATGATCAGGATGAAAATATTGATGATCTTTTGGCAGGAAAAAATATCAATATTCAACGCTATGGGCAACAGGATAGCTCGCAATGGCAAGTTGAAAGTGCCTATGTCAAGCCGCCCTGGAACTGTTTTAAAGTGACGCAAAACGGGCAGGAATTCGGAGAATTTAAGATAAAACTGCCTGGAGCGCATAACCGATCCAACGCCCTTGCCGCCGCCGCTGCCGCCCATCAGTTAGGGATCTCCTCGGATGTGATTGCAAAAGCATTTGAAACCTTTACCGGTATAAAGCGCCGTCAGGAACTGCGTGGGGTAAAAAACGGCATCACTGTCATCGATGATTTTGCTCATCATCCCACAGCAGTAAGGGAAACCACCCGCGCGATCCGACCGTATTATCCGGATGGCCGACTGATTGCCGTATTTGAACCCAGAACTAATACCAGCATGCGTGATATTTTTCAGGATGAATATTCTCATGCGTTTGATATGGCAGATATTATTTGTATAAGAAAACCGCCTTTGCTTGAAAAGATCCCGGAGGGCTGCCGGTTTTCTTCTGAAAAATTGGTTGAGGATTTAAAAAAACAAGGTAAAGATGCGGTATATTTTCCGGATACGGATGCAATTATTAATTTTCTGGTCGGGAATGCAAGGGCCGGGGATGTGGTTCTGGTGATGTCAAATGGGGGCTTTGACAGTATTCATGAACGGTTGTTGCAAGTATTATAAATATCTATTTGCTTTTTGAAAGTTCCATTTTTGCGTCCATCAGTTCTTCAGTGGTTTTTTTCAGCCGGTTGGCCAGGATTTCGGCAAAGCCTCTGTAAAGTACGTATTTAAAAGTCAGCCGGTTTTCTTCATTTAAGTTGTCAATTTGTGATGTCCGGACGATGAGGCAGGTTGTCGGGCCGGCGGCATAAACAGAAGCAGATCTTGCAATGCCGGTAACAACGCCGATTTCTCCGAAAACATCTCCGGTGCGCCGAAGGATAATCAATTCCCGGCCGTTTTTTATGACCTTTGCTTTTCCGGTGATCAGATAAAAAACCCGGTCATCCAAGGTATTTTCTTCAATGATTATCGTATTTTCCTTGTATGTTTTGACTTCACTGAATCTCATAAAAGTTTCAAGATCCCGCTCGCTAAAACATTCAAGCGCTGGAATTTTTTTTAAGTATTGAATGGTTTCCTGATTGTCATTAAGAAATCCGTTTTCAGTCATCAGTCAGTCCCTTTGTTGATTGGAGTTAAGGTAATATTTATAATTTAATTCAAAACAGGAGATTAATCAAGGGGAAATTAATATAAATGATTATTTTTATGGATAAAAAAGGCATGACCGTTTATCGGCCATGCCTTTTTAAAGTAAAATAATTAAATTAAATGATTAGAATTTTAAATTTGTTTCAACAAAAAGTTCGTATGCATCATCATCAGTTATAAAAGCATCGCCCGGATCAATCATTGCGCCATATACTGAAAAGGACAGATTCTTTGAGTAACCGTATTTGGCCTGAAGCTGATAATAATCACCAAAATCATCATCATTTTTAATTTTTACTTCGTTGCCCTCATCATCTATCATAATATAATCCGGTTCATCAACCGTCAGCAGGCCATAGGTAAATTTTGCTGACAGGCTTTTTGTCAGTTGCGCGCCAATGCCAGCACTAAACATGGAAATGTTGGAATAGGCCGCTTCGCCTGTTGTGGTGCTGCCTTCCGCCCAGTTCGGATCGTAGTTGTTGATTGAATTATATCCAGGAGCGAGATCTTCAATCTGAACATATTTCCAGGCCAGCAGATCGCCGAACTGGGGCCATCCGCCATAAAATACATCCCATCTTTCTTTCTCATCGGTATCCGGATCATCGCCCTGAAGGGACATATAGCCGCAGAACAGTCTGGGAGACATCAACGCATCTTTTAATGTGAACCCGGCATCCAGTTTGTAGCCGTAGGCTTCCTGGTCAATATTGGCATCTTCATTGAAATCGCCAAACTGGTAAGCGAATTCACCGGAATAATCCAGGCCGTTTTCAAATTTGTCAGACAGGCGAATACCGGTCATCCAGATGTCTTTGGTGATTGATTCATCTCGGCGATTGAGAACGTACAATTCCTGTTTTCCGCCCATGACCGGGCATTTGGCAGTGAGGTAAGCACCGCCTAAAGTGATGTCATTTTCAGATTTGTTATCTCTGGAATTTTCTTCATCTTTAACATAGAACCCATCCAGAACAGCATTGTCGCCCAGCGGGATGGACAGTTTGGCACCGTCAAAATAAAGACTGGTGGATGCAAATTGGGAGTTGCCGTCAAACAGGACAAACCCGGAACCGTACATCAGGTTCATGCGACCAGCCTGGAAAGTCATGTTTGAGCCAAAAAAATCTTTTACAGTAATGTAGGCATTATCAACAAAGACTTTGTTGCTGGTGTTGTCTGCGGCTTCTGAAACTCCATTTCCATAAGTCTGATTGGCCAGGCGAACAAAGCCTGAGATATCATCACTGACTTTAGCCTTGGCAAAAATACGGGTTCGCAGACGGAAGGTTTCCCAGTTGTCTGAATCAATGTTGTCGTTAAAATCCCACATGTTGCTCATCTGGTACCATCTGAACCTTACATCACCACCCATCTCAAGATTATCCGCCCAATTGGCAGCAACCGCAGGTGTGCATAAAAACAGCACTAAAAATAAAACCATTAACTTCTTCATTCATTTCCCTCCTTTTTTCGGTTAGTAAAATAGTTACTTATTAGAAAAAAAATTGTTTGGTTACTTGATTTTACACATTGGGCAGGAAGCCAATTAATAGGAATATTGAAAAAATTATTGAAGAAAATGTATGGCAGAAAATATAAATTGATTTTTAGAAAAATGATTAACAACATCATTTAAGCAAAGCCCCCTCCCCCTGGAGTATTTCTGTTCAATTGTCGTTATACAGCCGGTTTTTGTTTTATATAAACAGGCTTTTTAAATCAACTTTAAAATTAAACTCTTTGCTTGGCTGGTTATATTATATCTATTTGAAATAGTTAAACAATAATAAGGTATATTTTTTATATAAAATTTTTATAATTATTTAGCATGATTAAATTCAATTGTCAAACGGAGACTTGACCCCTAATATTTTTTTCCCAGATCCTCATCTTTTAATACCTTGCGAAGCACCTTGCCAATAGGAGAAAACGGCAGTTCCTTACGGAATTCAATGTATTTAGGCCTTTTGTAGCCCGCCATGTGCTGCTTGCAGAAATCTGTGATTTCCTGGCCGGTTGCAGTCTCGCCAGATTTAAGCTGCAGGTATGCTTTAACGGCTTCTCCGCTTTTGGTGTCTGGCACGCCAATGACAGCTGCGATAGCGACTTTCGGGTGCTGAAAAAGAATATCTTCCACATCTCTGGGATATACATTAAATCCCCCCACCAGGATGAGGTTTTTTTTCCGGTCAGTAATGATAATATAGCCTTCATCATTGATGTGGCCGATATCACCGGATAAAAAATACCTTTGATTTTTAATATGACGAAATACCGCTTTATTCTCCTCTGGCTTATTCCAGTAGCCTTTCATGACCTGCGGTCCGCTGATTGCAATTTCTCCGTCTTTGCCTTGCGTCATTTCATTGGAGCCGGTTTCAAGATCAAGTATTTTAATGTCTGTTCCAGGGATCGGAAAACCGATGGACCCGATTTGCCGGTTGGCTTTGTCGGTCGGGTTTGCGCTTGCCACTGGGGCCGTTTCGCTTAACCCATATCCTTCAAAAATGACAGCACCGCTTTTTTTCTCAAATTGTTTACATGCTTCCGGGGGCAGGGGGGCTCCGCCGGAAAAACAGCCGATTAAAGAAGTAATGTCAAATTTATTCAGATTCGGATGATTGGTCAGTGCAATAAATATTGTCGGAACCGCCGGCATGATCGTTGCCTTGTATTTTTCAATGGCTTTAAGAACATCCGTAAAGGGCTGACCGCCGGCCCGTGGATCGGGAAGACATACCAGCCGGTTACCGGAAGCACAAGCCGTCATCATGCATGTCGTCATCCCGAAACTGTGATACCAGGGAAGAACACCTATGAATGTATGAAATCCACCTCGCCTGATCTTTTCAAGATTATTATTTGGATAATGGGGGAGTCTGGTCCATTCTTCAAGAGCGCGCAGGTTATATGTGAGATTTGTATGAGTGAGTGCTGCGCCTTTGGGGATGCCGGTTGTTCCTCCGGTATATATGATTAAAGCCAGGTCGTCATCAGGGGTGATTTCAATATCCGGCACCTGTGGCAGGTAGCATTCAATGATCTGATCAAAAAACAGGTGGTTGGGCTCATGCTGATCCGCTTTGGGGATTTTATTTAAAAAACTCCCGAGAATGGCTTTCCATTTAGGCAGGTAGGACTTTACATTACAAATGATTGTGTTGGTGACATCAGTTCCTTTAACCGCTTCAGCAGTTGTCGGGTAAAATTGATCATGATCCATGCAAAAGACGGCTTTCGCACAGGAATCTTTCAGCTGAAAATTTAATTCGGTTGAAGTGTATAAAGGGTTGCAGGTCACGCAAACGGCCCCGGCTTTTAGGATGCCGAAAAAGATTGCCGGGTAATGGGGGATATTGGGTAAAAAGATTGCCACCCGGTCTCCCTTTTTGATACCTTTGGAAGTCAGAAAATTTGCAATACGGTCGGCAGTGTCTTTGACCTGTGAGAATGTTTTGGTGCCGCCATTAAAAATCGTAAATACGTTATCCGGAAAGTCGCGAGCGGATTCATCCAGAATTTCAAACAACGGCCTGTTGTAATCGTAAACATTATGAGAAACGCCGACAGGCCATTTGTCGGTTGGCCATTGATCGAATGCCATGCGAGTACTCCTGCTGCGTTTTGAATATTGGTTTGATCATGTGATCAAAATGATTGAATGGAAATTACTTAATACCTGTTTAATAGTCAATGCTTAACAGTTGCTGCGCATCATTTTTCCTGACCTTCTGCCTGTTATAAAAAAAGAATCAGGTTGTGGACAGCCTGTCTGCGGAAATAAATAAGCTGAACAAGAAACAGAATTAATAATCGAAAGCCCTGTCCATGTTCATCACTTATTGTATAAAATACGGGTTGTGTGATGTTCTTAAAAAGGAAAGGCGCAAACATCGAAGAAAAGAATGCTCCCTCGAAGCCATATTAAATGACAATCTGTGCGGTACCCGTATCACGATTTTATACATTTCCTCTTCCAGCTAAACGGCAAGGCAGAGAAAAAAGGAAGTTTTTACAGGGTGTAAAGATAAGAGCTGGTTTAATGATTTTTTATTTGGACAACAAAACATAAAGGAAATAAAAAGAAGGGTTCAATCAAGCGGAAAATTCATCAATCATCTTTTTCACAGTGTCTCGCAAGGACGGAATATCGGTCCGGCAGATGCTGAAAATTTGTTCCGCGTCAATGTCGAAATACGCATGGGCGATAACATCCCTGACCCCCTTGACCCCGGCCCAATCGACTTCAGGATAGCGTACCAGGAGATCTCCGCCAGTACTTCGGCAATCTGTTTAAACGCTTCGCCGATGGCGATAAGGAGCATACAGATGCCGTCCAGTCGTTCCATTCCAGCCTCGCTCAACACGAAATCATCAACGGAATGAACATTGGAAAACCGGCGCAAAATCTTTTCCAGTGCTTCCAGAACATTTCCCAGGCGGTCCATTACAAGCGCCGGATCAGACATATTTCGCCTCCCGTGCGATGCGTGATCTCAAGCGCGGGTTCATATTGGAGCGAAATCGAACCATATCCACATGCCTGGATAATAATTGCTCCAAATCCGCTTTCATTCGTACTGTTCGGAACAGATTGGGGCTGTCGGTTTCAAACACAATATCCACGTCGCTGTCTTCGCTTGCTTCGCCCCTTGCGAAGGAACCGAATATGCCAATCCGTTTAATGTCATATTCAGCAGCGGAATTCTGTTTAAATGTCCGCAGTATGGAGAGAATGTCGTCTCTTTTCATCAATTCTTTCTCCGGTGTGTCCTGTTCAAGGCAAAATTGGCCTCTGATTTAGGCAATAGTTCTGGTTTCCATCAAGTAATTTCCTATAATAATACAGATTTTGAATACGATTGACAAGATATAACACAATTCCTGTTAAGAAATAATCAACACGTCCCCCTTTTAAATCCGCCACTCTCATATCGTTCGTGTCCGTTCAAAAAGAAGATAATCGGCAGTTAGTTATAATCCCTTTGTTGTGAATATTCGTCCAACCCATTAGTCGAAAAATCATTTTGTTGGCTTTATTCTGAAATCACAGCATAGAGGATAAAACCATAGATCTTTAATTGAAACACTTTGTTTCCCCGCTGGACCAAGTTTGCCGCAGCCTATAGTCTTTCCCACATATATCCAATTACTCGCTTTATAGCAAGTGCCAGCAAATCGATCTGTTTCAATAAAAGTTTCCATTAATACCGGCTTTATTTTATATCGCTTTTGCCAGTCCTCGGGAAGTTTCCTGGCAAGCGTCGCCAATATTTTTGAGGCCAAGTTTTTCGATTGCACCCATGGCAAAATCAAAAATCTCGCATTATTGACCACGAGTGATAAATTACGTTTCCGCTGTTCATGACTCCATCCGATAAATTTATCCCGAGGTGCGGTTCGTGTGGGGTATTAAATTTTTGGCATAAAAAAAGGACTTAGAAAAAATCTCTAAGTCCTTTCAGGTTGGAAAGCTATAAATAGGCAATAAAAAAAGGGCTACGAAATGAATCGTAACCCTTTGTTTTATTTTATGGTAGCGGGGTCAGGATTTGAACCTGAGACCTTCGGGTTATGAGCCCGTAAAATCTGAAGGTCAACCACTTGAAATGACACTTGATTTGAGTCTTACGAGGTTGTTTTTGTGGGGATTCTGCGGGACACGATCTAACCCATTGACAGCATTGAGTTTATGCTCTGTTGTGGGGTGCTGGTAGCGGGCTGCAGCGGATTGTGTTTTATGTCCCATGATTTCCATGATTGTTTTCGGGTGAAAGCCCATCATTCCTAAGCGGGAACCGAATGTGTGCCGCAAATCATGGAAGCGGAACCGAACACGTTTTTTTTACCGGTTTTATCAATTTCAAATCGTTCAAGATTTGCTTCCGAAACAGCGGTCCAAAATGCATTCGTCAATTCATTGATCTTTTTGCCATCATTCTTGCAGAAAATGTAATCAGACTTTTTATTGTTGATACGGGGTTCAAGTATCGCCAGAGCGGTCTTGTTAAGTGGAACGTTCCGCGTTTCGCCGTTTTTAGAATCAGACACAAAAATAAATTGATCAGTAAGATGAACATCACCTTTTTTTAAATTGAAAATTTCTGCCTGTCTCATACCAGTGTATAAGGCAAGTTCAACAAGATCCCGAAGGTATTTCCCGCCTTTTCGTTGAGGTCTCTTGTCGCATTCTTCAAGCAATTTTTCTTCAGATTCAGTATCAAGTATCCAGTCGCGTTCATTATTTAATTTGTATTTTTTAACAGATTGAATCGGATTGCTTTGGAGATACCCCCATTCAACAGCTATGGTCATCATATTTTTTAAGGTTTCAATTTCCCGATTTACTGTTGCCGGTGCTTTGCCAGCATCCCGCCTGTTTTTTTTGTATTTCTCAACTTCAAAAGGGTGAATTTTTTGAATGAGCTTCCCCTTAAAAGATGCCATTAGTGCATTAATAC
Source organism: Desulfobacteraceae bacterium (assembly GCA_027858815.1). GTDB lineage: Bacteria > Desulfobacterota > Desulfobacteria > Desulfobacterales > Desulfosalsimonadaceae > SURF-3. The sequence continues at coordinate 1,055 of JAQIBZ010000475.1, read as the reverse complement.
TGGTTCGATTCCTTGTAACAGAAGATGCTTTTTTGTTTTCTGTTGCTGCTTCGAGGTACTCATCAGCAAATTTTTCAAACTTGATCTGCTTCGACTTTTTTAGGTGCTTTCCTTCACGAATATCGGTTTTAAATTTGTCTTCCCGGGCTTGTGCTGCAGATTTATTCATTTCTCCCCAGGATTTGATGTGGCGTTCGCCTTCATAGACAAAATCGGTTATCCATTGTTTACCTCTTTTGTACATGACATGCCTCCATTTTTTTTATTTAAGATTAAGCATCAGAGAAGCCGATTAATCATCAGTGAAATATCGTTTGTATTTTTTTACTAAATGATCAGCATTTTTTTCATCCCACATTTGATCCATGAGGGCTTGCTTGACCTCCTCATACGAAGGGCGGAATCCATCAGAATTTAATTGTTTAAAAATACGATCCGCTGCTTCTTTGCATGGTTTTTGTGCAACTGAAAAAGGGCAGGGTAGGCAACTTTCACATAAATCCTGAATCGCAAGTTTTAATTCCCGAAAAACGTCTGAGTTTCCAAAATCTTCTTTCATTGTTTTGTCTCCTTTAATTATTGTTGTTTAAGAATTGCTGAACAGCATTACACTCGTTTCCCAATTGATCCACAATGGCCTTCATGAGAAATGCAGCTGCTTCTCCGTCATCGATTCTGGAAATTGCTTCTTTGCAGGTCTCCAGCGCCGGGGCGAATTGATTTTCAATCGTGTAGAGTAAATCTTCCAGTCTTTCAGCTACAGTTTGAGTTTGATCGTTAACACAATTTTGACCATCTAAAGAATTTAACATGATTTTTTTCTCCTTTTTTCTTCCTGGTTAATAAACAAAAAAAACGCGCCATACGGTGCTCTAAAGCCTTGCGAGCTTTTCCGGAGGTTTCCCTTACCGGCACCGTGGCGCGTCATAAATAAACGAAATCGAATTGTACAAATAAAAATACCAGATATACGGTCTGGAAGCCGCGCAAGTTTTAGAGGTCTCCATAATACTTTACTCCTTTTTGTTTTGTCAATTAAAAAAGAACACTAATTC
>JAQIBZ010000451.1 GCA_027858815.1 Desulfobacteraceae bacterium | reverse complement strand
TTTTCAGGGTCAAAAACAGCATTATAGGTTTCTGCGGATGGCACGGGCAGCTAATGGACAGTGCCACAGCGTGAACGCCGTGGGGAATCCCATTGCAGCACGACCGAGAGGCACTGGTTTTCATGGAAAAAGGGAGCACGCTGTCTGAGCGCAGCGAGTTCGTGTTCCCGCCATGAAAACCTGATGCATCGAGGGATAAGTGCTGCAGGGCGGGCTTCTTTTGCTACTTTTCTTGCCCGCCAAGAAAAGTAGAGAAAAATTTCAAACAATTCCAATCCGATTCTTTCCACCCTGCTTGGCTTCATATAATCCCTGATTCGCCATATGATAATACCAGTCCATATTCATGTCCACAGAAGGAAGGATCGCAGCCAAACCAAATGATGCACTCATAACAAGCCCAGGGCGTTTACCTATATGCTCAATTCTTAAGCGTTCAATTTCAGACCTTATCTTTTCTGAAAATACGCGGGCTGCCTCCGGATCCAAATCAGAAAAAATAACAGCAAACTCATCTCCGGCCAGCCTGAACACATAATCACTGCCACGGGTGGTAAGACGCATTAATAGTCTTCCTATGCTGATTAATGCCGCGTCTCCTTTTTCATGGCCATATTTATCATTATAATTTTTAAAGTCATCGATATCTATCATCAGCAAACTTAAAAATTTATTATCTCTTCTGGCTCTGTTTATCTCACGCTGAAAAATCTGGTTAAAAAACCGCCGGTTATTCAAACCCGTCAACACATCTTTTAAAGTCAGCTTGCTGATACTATCCTGCTGGAAACGATAGTTCCTGCTGACGAGCAGAACCAGCAAAGAAAGCCCGGTTCCTAAAAGGATAATGCTGGAAAACCTTTCGACCAGATATCGAATCGAAGGCTCTTGATTTATAATATCCCCGGGGAATATGATTACAGACAGATAAACAACCATAATGGCAATGCAGTTTGAAATAAATGCCAGGAAAAGTTGCCATCCTGACAAAAGAATCGGAAGAATACATGTCAATACGAGAATTATGGGAAGGGCAATCCCCATGTAATCGTCAATATACTGCCAGTAAAAAAATAAAACGATATAATTAGAAACAAGATATGCCCAGACCACCCAGACATAGTACCCCATCCATCTGCCGACCCCGTAAAGTGTAAAAAATACCCCGGCAGAAACGAATGAAAGAATCAACGGCGTCACCTGCAAGTCTATCACAAAACTTGCAATAACACCCATAAGACTAATGATTGTTGATAAAAGAGTTGCTGCATTGATTAATTGTCTCTGAAAAGAAAAATTTTCAGGATTTCCCAGTAAAAAATGCAAACTGCTTTCTTCTATTTCCTGCTTTGTTCGTTGCGTATTCATATAAACCCTTTAGTTCGGATTGAGGTAAAAGAAGTTAATTTTTAAAAATAACATAAATAATGTTGTTTTTCCAGCATCAGATTTTAAAGATTCCAATATCTGTTATAAATATTTCATTCAATCGGGGGATACATACAAAATCGGACGCCATACCTATTCATTCAGGATTTCCCGGACTACCGAATTCATTGACATATAAGAGAATAAGGATTACCGTAACATCCTGACAAACACGTGTTAATGATAAAGGAGTTGTTTGATGTCAAAACAACTGGATGTAATTGAATATTATGACCGAAAGACAGGGGAGCTTTGCCGCGAGACGGTTATGGGGGATGCTGCTATCAAGTGGGCATACCAGGCCATGAGCGGGAAACTGTTTTCTCATTTTATTTTCGGGTCTTCGCTCTTAAGTCGTATTTTAGGCTGGTATTTTGATACTTCTTTTTCCAGGGGAAAAATCGCTAAAACGATTTTTGATCTTAAAATTGATGAAAGTGAGTTTGCCAAACCCCAGGATGCGTTTTCCAGCTTTAATGACTTTTTTATCAGAAAGCTGAAAGATAGCGCCCGCCCGTTTTCAAACGATGAGAATTGTTTTTTAAGCCCTGCGGATGGCCGGCTGCTCGTGTACAACGATATTATCAGTAATACCCGTGTACAGGTTAAAGGTATCGAAGACTCTCTTCATAATTTATTCGGCCGTAAAATTGATGATTTCAATGATGGAAAGGTTGCGGTTGTAAGATTGTGCCCGGCCGATTACCACCGGTTCCATTTCCCGTGTGAAGGCATAGTTGTTGATCAGGTCAAAGTGAAAGGAAAATATCATTCAGTCAATCCGGTGGCCCTTGACTCAAAAGAAAAAATATTCTGCCTTAATAAGCGGTCGTATACATTGATTGACACAAAAAAGTTCGGCCGTGTGGCTTTTATGGAGGTCGGGGCATTTGGCGTGGCCGGCATCCATCAGACATTTTCCGGAACTACGGTTGAGAGAATGCAGGAAAAGGGCTATTTCAATTTTGGCGGCTCAACTATTGTGCTTGTTTTTCAAAAAAACACCATCGAATTCGAAACTGATCTGCTTGAAAATAGCCGCAAGGGAATTGAGACGCTGGTTAAGTTTGGTGAAACCATTGCACACTCCGTTCAGGAGTCGTAGACGGCTGTTCAATCTAAGGGAACTTCCAAAAATTAATATACCAAACTGGCTTGCCTTTTTGATCGTCTTTTTCGTTGCGCCAACAGTTACATAACCCGTTATGCGCCTGTTGACGCGCCTTGAATACGAACAAAAATTGCGGCGCTATTCCGGTATATTAATATTTTCCAGTTCCCTAAGAAAAAATGCAAACAGAATCAGGCCGGATAACTTTAAAAAGAACTGGGTACATCTTACTTATTAAAAAAAGAGGCGAACATGAAAGATGGGTATAAGTGGGTCGGCTTTCAATATGAATTCACCGGTAATCTCTACAGCTTAGGAAGAATCCCGAGGTGTAAGACAACGATGTTAAAACATTTGAAACCCGGTCAGAAGCTGTTAGTGGCAGGTGCCGGACATGGTACCGAGGCGATTGAAGCGGCAAAAATGGGTGTCGATGTCACGGCTATTGACCTTTCGGCCACTATGCTCAAGCACTTAAATGCCCGACTGGATAAATGTTCTGACATCAATGGTTCCATGACATGTATTAATGACGATATTTTTAACATGCAGGAAACAAAAAAATACGATATGGTGATGGCCAATTTTTTCCTCAATGTTTTTCCTGAAAAACGGGTGGATGAAGTGGCAAATCATTTGGCCACTCTCGTTAAACCGGGTGGATATTTTGTTGTGGGCGAATTTATGCTTCCCCAAAAAGGGATTGTGGGCCTTTTACAAAAATTAAACTGGTATTTAGCTATTTTATTTTATAGCACAACCACCGAAGCGGCTTTACACCCCGTCCATGATTATGCCCAGCTCGTTCGTCAATCCGGATGCGATGTTCAGGACATTGAGTATTTCAGCATTTTGGGGCTCAAACTCTATTGGTCTATTTTAGGGAAAAAGGATAGTGCGTAAAAAAACCAGCCATTGATTCTAATTCCTGAGACCTTTAAATCAAATAGTGGCCGACCAAAAACCGCTAATTTTTCCAATTTCTGCGTTGGGCTCAAATTTTAATCCTCAAAATACTTCATGTATTCCTCCGGTTAAAATTTTTGACCGCCTTGAACTTGAAAATTTTTTCAGGTTTTCGTTCAAGCACTAAATAAACAGACAACGATATGGGTGCTGAAATATGATTCTGGGATGGAGAAAAAAAAGACCGCTGATTGATCAACAAACGCCGAAAGCCCCCTATTTTCTGGCTGCTGAAGATCTGTTTATCCAAAAGCATGGTAAGGAAATTTACGTAAAACATATTTTTTCAACTGCAAAAGATCTCCCCAAATACGGACCGGTGATTATGAGCCCCGGGCTCTGCAGCAATGCCAACCTGTTCCGACTGGATCAAAAGGGAAGATGCCTGGCAATGGACCATAACCGGTCTTTTGCAAATCTTCTGGCGGCCCATGGCTTTGATGTTTATTTATATCACCCCGGATATTCGGAACGGGTACAAAATCGTTACGTGAGCCGTCACTGTAAAGGCAGCATGTATTATAAAAAACGCTACCGTGTATCACCGGAATATGATTACAAAGATATGATCAACTTTGAAGTGCCGGCAGTCATTGATTTTGTCTGCTCAAACAGCCGGGCCAAAGAGATTTCATGGATCGGTTACAGTCTCGGGGGAATGATTGCATATTCCTATCTGTCAAAACACCCGTCCAATCCGATTAAAAACCTGATTACCATCGGCAGCCCCATGGCATTGAACCAGATTGTTTTCAAATTTATCCCCTTTGTTAACTTCACATCGAAAATCCTGGGAGTGGAAGAAGATGCGGTGCTGGGCAATCTTTCTCAGAACATGGTGCCTCTGACAAGAAGCATCCGGGCCCTGCCGGACTGGTTCGTCCGCTTTAACCTGATCAGCCCGTACCTGTTTAACCCGCTAAATATAAACAACGCGACCATTAAAACCATGCTCGGCAATATTGTTGAGCCCATGCCCAAGCAGCTTCAAAAGTTTTTTTCAAACTTCATCAAGACAGGATATTCTTCCCAGGAAAAAATTACCAATTACCTGGATCAGCTGCGCCTTCTTAAAAAAAGCCGAAAGAACTTCCTGTTCTTTTACGGGGCCAGCGATTTAATTGCCACACCGGAAAGCGTTTTTCTGGCCAGGGAAATCATTTCCCCCAAAGATCCGTATAATCTGATTGGTGTTCCGTCTGCCGGTCATATTGACCTGATTGTCGGAAAAAATGCATTCGAGCAGGTCTGGAAACCGGCAATGGAATGGCTTAAAGATCAGCAAAAAGAATCGTCATAGAACATTTTTAACAGGTTGTTGAACAGACTCTTCCGGCAACCCGGCCAAAGCGCAGGCGCAGGAAAAATCTATATTTCCCCTACCCTGCAGACAATCAATGACATGACCTGAAAGCGTTTTACCCACAATCTGTTCTTCATCAACTGTCATGTGAGCCCCGGCTCTATCGATTTCAGCGGTATGCAGATTATAACGACTGCGGGCAATCACAGTGGAACCGGGTGACAACCGACGGATATTTTTAACAATATCCCGGACACCACGGGGGTCCGGAATAGTCACCACTACCAGACAGGCCTGATTCAAACCGGCGTGCAGCAAAACCTCTTCGTGACCCGCATCCCCCATATGAACGATCAAGCCCAGTTCCCGGGCAATCTTCGCCATTGCCGGCCGCAATTCCAGCACCGACGGTTTTATACCGTTTTCTATCAGACCATCTGCCACATTCTGGCCGGCCGGCCCGAATCCGATGATTAAGATCTGTTCCGACATTTGCGGTGCCTGCTCATTTTCCGGCAAAATAGCCCGGGCACCTTTTGAAGATATCATGGCAATGATTTTATCCGCTATCACATGGCCATGGGAAACCATATATGGTGACAGAAAAATCGATACAATGGTCACTGACACAATCCAGTTAAATGTATTCTCGTCAACCAGCGAAAAACTCCGGGCGGTTGTCGCCATGACAAAGGAAAATTCACCGATCTGGGCCAAAGTGATCCCGGTTGCCAGCGCATGGGAACGGGGATTTCCAAAGAAACGGGCAATGACATAAATAATTACGACTTTTCCGATGATCATACATGCCAGTGCAGGAGCGATCCAGTGGACGTGATAAAGCATCCATTTCGGATTCGCCAGCATTCCCACGGATGTAAAAAAAAGTGTTACAAACAAAGTACGGATTGATCCGATATCCGACCGGATCTGGACGGCAAACTCGCATTCTGCCAGCATCATGCCGGCAATAAACGCACCCAGTGCCGGGGAAAGCCCCAAAAAATGCGCCAGCCAGGCAGATCCGAGGGCTGCGACAATGGCTAAAAGAATAATCAGGTCACGACTGGCGTTCACCGTTTTGGATTTGAGCAGCAGCGGTACCAGATAATAAAACAAACCATAAAAGCCCACCACCAGACCTGCTGCACCGAAAACGGTTTTCATCACCGCCATATAAATCGGTGTATCCGAGCCACCCTGTCCGACCAGCGTGACCATAATCACCAGCGGTACAACAGCGATGTCCTGCAGCAATAGGATTCCCAGCGCGTTTCTTCCCCGGGGAGAGTCAATCGCCGCCCGGTCCACCAGCACCCGCATGACCACTGCCGTAGAACTCAAAGCTACCATGCCGCCAAGTACTAAGGATTCCCCCAAAGGGCGAAAAATCAAAAAACCGAGCGCAAAAACTGCCATCGTGACGCACACCTGGAGCGTGCCGCCTCCCAAAGCAATACTCCCCAGACGTCGAAGCCGCTGAAAGGAAAACTCCAGCCCGATTGAAAATAACAGAAGCGCCACACCGAGCTCCGCAAGCTGGAAGATGGCATCAGCGTCAAAGACCCAGGGTCCGATCATAATTCCGGCCAGCAGATATCCGATGATGGGACTTTGTTTGAGGCGTTCGGCCAGCACCCCCATTAAAAAAGCGGTGACCAGCAACAGCAGGATCTGCATTAATAGATTCCAGAACTCCATGGTATTCCCCTTACTTCAATTCATCCGGGATCACCGCCACGGGCAGCGAGTCCATTTTATGCCGGTTGGCCCGGTTAAATGACCGGTAAATGCCAAGCACTTCTTTTTCCCGGTCAGTCAATGCGTTTTCATTGCCGGATGTTTCCTCGCCGGATGTTTCCTCGCCGGATGTTTCCTCGCCGGATGTCTCCTCGCCGGATGTTTCCTCAAAGGCCATGGCCCATTCCAGTTCATCATAGGAGGCGCCGATCTGATCTTCATCGCTTCGGCTGTCTTCCCACAGGCCGTCAGTGGGTTTTGCCCTCATAATGCCGTCAATGACACCCAAGTGTCTGCCGACGTCATAGACGTCAGATTTCATTAAATCGGCAATGGGCGACAAATCCACGCCGCCGTCACCGTATTTGGTGAAAAATCCCACACCGAAATCTTCCACCTTATTGCCGGTCCCGGCCACCAGCATTTTATGGTGTCCTGCAAATGCATACAATGTCAGCATCCGCAGCCTTGACCGGGTGTTTGCCATGGTCAGTTCATCCTGGATTTTCAACGGAAGTATTTTTTCAATAGATTGAAACGAACCGGTTAAATCCAGCGTATGACTGCTCACATGGGGAAATTGATTTTCAAGCCAGGCTATATGCTTTTGCGCCAGGTCCACATGGGTCGCATTCTGGTAGATATGCATATTCATAACAATCACGGATTTTCCGGTTTTCGCACAAAGACTTGACGTGACCGCAGAATCAATTCCGCCGGAAACACCGACCACAAACCCGTTCATCTTTGCCTGTTCACAATAGTCTTTTAACCAGTTAACAATATGATCAATTACTTTTTCTGTCTGCATATTTATTTATCCGTTTTTTTTATCCTTTTGGTTTTTTATCCTTTTGGTTTTTCTGGTTTACTTTTTCCAGCCACTCGGCCTGTTGCTTCTGATAGTCTTCTTCTGTCTGATCCCATGAAGAATAATCCGCGTGATCAGGCCCGGGCTTTTCCTGCTTTAGTGTCTTAAAAAAGTCAATGAGCTGATCCGTCCTGTCAATCTCATCCGGTCTGTCAATCTCATCCGGTTTATCCGTTTTATAAAAATTGTCCGGCTTATGAGGATTGTCCGGCTTATGAGGAGTATCCGTCTTATGAGAAATATCAGGCGCGTCCGGCCGATGAGCATCATTATTTTTCTTCATCCTACAAAATCATTTTTTCCGTTTACCGGCAATCGACTGCCAGTGCCCGGAAACTGATGTTTCCCGGACCGGCAGCACCGGCCGGTCCCCCCACAGCCTGGGTCGCAGCCACCCACGGGTATCCACCAGATCATCCGGGCCAGGGACCAGAGCATCCCGATCGATGGAAAGCACAAGAATCCCTGATTTCTGAAGATCGCCAACGGTTACCGTATCTGAAAATCCCCGAAGGTCACCGAATTCAATAAAACGTCCGCTCCATCCGGAAATCGTTAACCCTACCCCGGCGGCAGCGCCGATTATGCCGTCACTGGTTCCGCCATGGGCGCTCAGGTGGGCGCCTTTTGCAGCTTCGATAGCTTCCTGCTGTGTCACAATCTGCGCGCTGGCGCTGCGGCCATGAGCTATCAATTGAGGAACCGCCGGGTTGTCTTGTGTTGTGACACAAAGCCCGGGATCACTGCCTTCAATAAAATGATTTTCAATATGCCTGACAGCGGTTTGAATAAGAATTTCCTGAATCTCCGGATCCGGTGCATCTATGATGACACATGCAGCGCTGTTGTTGGAAGTAAAGGGAATACCAGGAAATCTGGGCAGCTGTTGGCGAACCACGCCGATCAGTGAAACACTGTCGGGCAATTCTTCGCAAAACCATCGGGCCAGTTTTCCGGTTCCCCGGCTGGCACCGACCACATCCGTATCATCAAATCCAATGTAAATCCGCATGCTTCTTCTCTTCTCCAGATTTTATCACGTAAATTTTACACGGGCCGGAGACTTCCATATGCAAGGCATTTAATGTAGAAGCCATAGTTGGGCTATTGCGATTCATTAATAACGCAGCAGATGGGAGTCTCCGGCCCGTGCGAGATTCATCTGTCAAATCACCCCGAACGCTTTTAGTTTCCTAATAACCGATGGTATAAAAAGGCTGCCTGCCACACCGAATACCATGGCGCTTGATGACTTAATCACAGCATGGGTAAAAATCAGTTCAGAATCCATACCTGCCAGATAATCAATTAAATATGTATTTAAAAACATGGTTGCGGATGCCAGGGCACCCACCACCGCGCACAGAAATACAGACCCGAACAACCCGGGCAGCAACATGGCACTGATATCGATTACAATAGCCGGCATAATAAATTTTATCAAAATCAGCGGCCCGCCCTTTCCGAGTCCGAGAACAACAGCAATCAATCCGGCGATCAGTCCGGTATATGTGGCAGAAAACCGGTACCGGACGCACCCTTTGGCCAGAAAAAGAAAAAATAGGGTAAAAAACATGGAATGACCGGGAATCTTTAAATGCAGGCGCAGTGTAACCCGAGTCACAATAATAAAAACCGCACAGAAGCCCAGAAAAAGGGAGTCTTTGAGTTCCGGCCGGTTTTGATTTGAATTTTTTTGCAACATTTTTTCTCGATATCATCTTCTCTGAAGGATTGTCGAGGTTGCCGCATGTACAAGGAAAATGCTTTTCCGCTATAGTGGTCTATGCGGGAAAGCATTTGACGCAGTAGATGCGGTAAGATCGGCAATCCCAACCATCAATCATGGGGCCAGCACGTCCGCTGCTCACTCACCCCAAAATTTCTTATCTGTGCTACCATAGCAATTTCTTTTGAAACAGACAAGGTTCTTACGATCACCGGCACCAGCAGACAGTGAACAAAATCCGGCCAGTTCAAGGGACTCATCAGTTCCCGTGGCAAAATGCGGGCTCCCCTTAATGCCTGAGCTTCATATATACTTTTAAATTCAGCGATAAGTAAAGGAACAAAATTTAAACTAACGGAAAGAACAAATGCCAGCTTAACCGGCATAACCCGTGACAGGGCGTGGATAATTTTATTCTGGGGGAGGCACGTCAATAAAATAATACCGGGCAAAAACGCGAGAAAAAGCTGCCAGGAAACCAGTATCCCGGGAAGCATGCCTTTCTGACCGTATCGAATCAGGTAAAGCGCCACAATCAATGCGCTCTGGATTAAAAAGGTTCGTCCCCCACGCCTGAAAACGTCAAAAGGTTTTTTAGACAAGCAGGCCAGCAGCAGGATATCGGCAGCACTCAACCCGGCCAGGGCAAGCGGGGTTCGAACGACAAACGCGCAGACTGAGAGAATAAGACATGTCAGGATGATCCATCCGGCAGATAGGCGGGTGATGAAATTCAATCCGGCAAAAGGTCGGATATTTTTATTCTTCAAAAATGCTCCCTTCCCGGATCACCAGTCGCCGGTCATACAACAACCCGTCTTCAGGATGATGAGTTGTAACGATCACCGCAGTGTTGTTTTGTTCCCGCAACCAGTCCAGCAGGCGAAAAATTTTTTCAGATATTTCCGGATCCAGACCTGTAAAGGGATCGTCAAGCAGTAAAATTTCCGGTTCACCGGCAATAACCATGGCCATAGCAACCAGATGCTGCTGACCATAGCTGAGCTTGTGCGGTGAAACCGCTTCAAGATGCTTAATGCCGCATCTGTTGAGCGCAGCATCGGCTGTTTCCTTCCATTGACGATTCCCGGACCGGCGGACTTGAAAAGCCACCTCACGAAAAACGATATCTTCAAACAATTGCCGGGAGGGATCCTGAAAAAGGCACCCCACCCGTCCCCGAAGATTTTTGGGCACAGGCGTTTCTCCAAAAATACCGATTTCTCCGGATTGCGGCGTCACCGCCCCCGTCAGACATCGCATCAGGGTTGTTTTACCTGAACCGTTTTTCCCGCAAACCGCCACCATCTCACCCGGATACACTTTAAAACTGACATCCGACCAGACATCCGACCAGACAGAACCAGTTTCGTCACCAACGGACAGGTCCTTTGCGGAAACAACGGCATCTTTTTTCCCCTGCTCTTTTTTGCCACGAAAATCGTTTGCAGCTGTTACCGGAACATTCTCCACCCTGTGAAGCAGCCCTTTTCCATCAAACTTCCAAAAGACATCCACCACATCAGAAAATAACTGCGGCCGATGCTCACTGATTAACAATCCCATCCCCGATGATTTCAGACGTTTTAATATGAGTTTCAGGCTTGCCAGGCCTTCGGCATCCAGCTGACCGGATGGCTCATCAACCATCAACAGCCGAGGCTGCATAACCAGAAGGGACGACAGGATCAACCGGTATTTCTGTCCCATGGACAATTTTTTCGAATCACGGTCTATGGGAAATTCCAACCCGGCTTCTTGTAATGCTTTTAAAACCTTCGGCATCATCTCTTTGGCCGCTACATTCATATTTTCAAGCCCAAATGCGACTTCCGCACCAATGCTTTTTGTCAAAATCTGGGTATCCGGATTCTGAAGCACCAGCCCGGAAGCCTGTCGGCTTCCATTGCCGCATATCCGGATGCTTCCGGTTTCATTCCCCCTGGGAAGCACCCCCTGGATCGCCATCAGCAGCGTACTTTTACCCACCCCGGTAGACCCGGTAATACAGTGGCATTCACCGGGTTCAATGACCATAGAAATATCGCGGAACAGAACAGCTTCGGTTTCCGGATATCCATAGGCATATTTATAAATTTCAAGAATAGGATCCATTATTTAAAAGGTGTACTCCAGCCCGGCATATGCCGTCCTGCCCGGCTGCGGCAGACCGTAGCTCTGTTCATAGTTTTCATCCAACAGATTATCCGCACCCATATAAACAGAGAACCCCTCAATGACATTCTGGCTTAACCGCACATCCACCACCTTATAGTCATTCAATTCCTTCTTTTCCATGGGGGTATCGTCATTATAAAAAACCTGATCTGTCACCACCAGCAAAGATGCCCTTGCCGTCAGACCAAACGGAAAGACATATGTGGATTCGAGACTGAATTTATTCTCAGGCCGGTACTGAAGCTGGTCCCGGCCGGTATTAGCGGAACGATCCTCGGAATCAAGGAAACTATATGCCACACGGACATTCAGATTTTCAACCATCCTGTTTTCCAGTCCGACTTCAAATCCCTGAAACCGGTACTTTTCATAGTTGCGATAAATATCATCACCGATTCTTTCAATAAAATCTTTAGCATCAATTCGATAAGCGGTAATGGAAAATCCGGTCTGAAACGGCAATGCCTGCTCCAGTCCGACCTCATAATTAATTGTGTTTTCGGCATCCAGGTCCGGATTTCCGTTATCGGCATCATATAATTGTTTGATTGAGGGGAAACGGATTTTTCTGGAATGCGATGTTGTCAAACGGGTGCCTTCAAGAAGATCAAACCAGGCACCCACGACGTAGGAATAGTCATCTGCATTATCGCCGCCGTCTTTGTCCATGGTATGAAAACCTGCGCCGATGATCATGCCGAACTGGTCCGTCATTTGTGCTTCATATTCCAGAACCCCGCTGTAATATCCGACATCCGATTCCGTATCAAACGATTCGCTTTCATTTTTTTTATTTATAGAAAAGCCATTGGCATCCCAGCCGTCGTTTTCCATAATCAGGCCAAGGGTGGTCTTTTGATTATCCGCAATGTTGCACGAGACCTGCAGATTGGCACCGGCTACATCTGTCGTGGCCTTCTGCCGGTATGCTCCCTTTTTTTTCTGGCTGGTATACGTATTATCGTCATACCGGTTATCTTCCGTATCCTGCTGATTATAATACCCCCAACCCCGGACATCCAGGCAATCCGAAAGTTTCCTGTCAAAAGAAAACTGGGTACCGTAGCCTTCAATATCATCAGTCCGATCATACTTGGGTTTTTTAGCAAAAGTATCATTTTTATCATAGTTTGTTACCGCCGGAGCCCCGTTTTCACCATTTAAATAATTAAACGTCAGGCCCAATGATGTAATCTCATCCGGTGCATATTCAAAACCGGCAAACAGATTCCCTCTTTTAAGATCGCTGTTTTCCCGCAGATCATTATCCTGTTCAGACGTCTCTTCAAAATCATCGGAAACAGTCAGCGCCCGTCGATCGATCAGGCTGCCACTGACAAACGCGTTATATTTTTCATCAGCCGCCGAAACCGTTGCACGTCCTGAATACGCATCGACTTCGGCCGCTTCACCGCTGATGGATCCGTGAACGCCGGGTGCGCTTTTTTTGGTAATAATATTGATAACCCCGCCGTTGCCGCCGGAGCCGTAGAGTTGTGAAGTGCCGCCGGTGCTGACCTTGATTTCCTGAATATAATCAATCGGAATGATGGTCGGATCGAACTGATCATCATAGGTATTTTTTATCGGGACGCCGTTTAACAGCAGAAGCACATGCCGGGTTTTAAACCCCCTGATGTCAATTCGCGGAGTCCCGGAGCCACCGACTCTTACATTCAAACCGGGAACAAACCGCAGCCCCTCGTCCAGCGTCCGTGCCCCCATATCTTTGAGTTCTTTTGCGGAAATACGGGTCACATTGGCCACGGATTCAGCGCCGCTGCCCGGCGCGGAAACCACAATTTCACCGAGTTCATAAGCCTGATTTTCCTGTTCAGCCGATTCTACAGGCAAAGGAGACATAACGCCGACTATCATAACCATTAAAAACAACTGTAATCCATAATACTTTTTCATCATTTATAATCCTTATGGCACATTAAAATAAGAAATTAAAACATAAGTTACCTTAATTAACAAATTTTAACCATTAAATTACCAGCGTTGGATTGTCAATGTGAAACCACGGGTAAGCACCCCTCTTTTTAAATTGTCGTCGATACTTTCTGTTGCGCAAAATTTTAAAAAAATTGTATCCGGCTCCTATTCGGATCGGAATGACCAATAAAATGTTTTATTCACCGGTAAATTGCTATATGATTATTCACATTGTTATTTTGTTCAAAACTTGATGGCGTCGTAAAAAGTCCCATCTACTGCGTTGTAGCAATTTTTCAGCCACTCAAGATACTACATGTATGATTTCTTGTCTGAAAAATCACTACGCCTTGCCATATTTTATGGTAT
>JAQIBZ010000440.1 GCA_027858815.1 Desulfobacteraceae bacterium | reverse complement strand
GTCGTATATTCCCCATTCTTTGACGAATATCAAATAGCCGAACAAGAAGAAATGGATCATGTTTTTCAACAAGATTGATTATTTGATTAATCTCTGAAATATTGTTTTCATTTATAGAAACTCCAAGAGATAAGGCTTTGTCAGCTCGATTTTTGTCAGAAAATTCAAATAAAATATTTCTTAATTTACAAAGGTAAATACACACAGCCCCCTCTGCTATTTTTTTTCGCGAAGAATTTCTATGTTTTTTAGATAGGCTTGGATATAACCACCAATCAAAACACCTACAATAGCTGAAAAGGCGGCAATTATCGCAGCCAGGATTTTAACGTCCATAAGAGATCCTTGAGATTAAGTTAAACGATTAAAAATAATTAGGGTGTAATTGTCAATTTGAAGTATTTCAAATCATTCGTTATCTATAAATGTGCAGTACGCTCTATTATTTGCTCTTTATTTAACTTTGCACCATTCATATTTCATTACCATTATATTGAAGCCTACCATCCTAATTAAAATGAGTAAAATTATCTAGTCATACCGCATTTAAAACTTGCTAGGTATAATGGAGAAACCAAAAGCTTAACTTGGATTCACTTGCCGTAACAGACCTCTATTGGTTTGATCGACTTTCGTTTCAACAAACAGAAGACCTTGCCTAATGAACATGCGCTTAGGTTTAACTTCAGGTGAATTATGAAAGAAAATGAATTATCCGATGAGCTTCAGGCATGGTTAAATAAACGCGATGAAGCTTTACACGTGAAAGCCCGCATTAGGGAAGATGGAGGTCATATGATGCTTAGAAGTGACTCGTATGACCCCGAAGTGCTTGATGAACCGTTAAGAAGTGAAGCCTTAGAATTCTTTAGATGTAAAAATTTACCCTCAAATTGATAGAGAAAGGAGGTCGTGTGATCTTTCAAAAACTTTACTCTTTATTTACTCGGCGTGTCGTTGTAAACACCGCCAGAAAAGAGCCACGAGACGTTGAACCATTAAACGTTTTTTCTAAGGCCGAACAATACGAGTATCTTGAACGCCATAGGGCATTAAGTACAGTTAGTGGAAGATGCATCGTTGTTGATTTTGGCGATTACACCGACCACTAAATCAACCTATATTCCAAATAGAACTCGTTAAAAATCATTCCTTTTTATAAGCCTTTTAGGACCCACTTTAGTTCGATGAAACACTGATAATACAAGCGGTAGACCTTCAGAATCTGCTTCAACTGTTATACAAAAACCACTATCGAAAAGCATATCAAATTCGACTGATTCCTCAATTGAAACCTCTCCTTTGTTTAATCTATATTCAACCACCTCTAATACAAAATCATTGAAGTAGCACTCTTCTTGGTAAGACATACAACAAATCGACAAGTCAATTTCTAGACTTGCGGGTTGATTATCTTCTGTAAGAAAAAGGGTAAGCGGAGGAATATTTTTGTTAGTGTGAAGCGGTTTACTTTTCAGTAATCTGACTGGTTTTAATGCGGAATCTAAGGTCAACTTTAGAGGTGTTGTAGAAGATACACACGACTGTTGTAAACGCTGACCAAAGATATCAAAAAATACTAAACCCCTATGGCTGTCACAATAAGTGGCGTAAGCAATACCGTTGTCTTGTACATAGTAAATTGCATCTTGTTGGAACTGAAGTCCTATATCACATGCTCTTTGCCAATCAAGGTCGACAGCAAATCCAGGCTCTTCATGCCCCGTCTCTGGGTCATAGCCAATTATAGCCTCATGCCACAACCCTTCCAATTCGAACAACTCTTTGAGTCGATTATT
Source organism: Desulfobacteraceae bacterium (assembly GCA_027858815.1). Taxonomy (GTDB): domain Bacteria; phylum Desulfobacterota; class Desulfobacteria; order Desulfobacterales; family Desulfosalsimonadaceae; genus SURF-3. The sequence continues at coordinate 218 of JAQIBZ010000440.1, read as the reverse complement.
AGCTCGCTCATTTTCGGAAGCTGTCCAAGTCTCGCCCGTAGTCGCATAGGCTGTAATAATGGCAAAACAGCTAGGCCATGCGACTGTATAAGCATTGGTTTTAAATTGGGTTTTTGAATAAATAGGATTCATCATAAGTAACAATGCTACACTATTAACAACCGTTGGATTTAACTTTTCAACTTGCCGGACGGTATACAAATACAGGCTAAAGCGAG
>JAQIBZ010000339.1 GCA_027858815.1 Desulfobacteraceae bacterium | reverse complement strand
AAGATAATACTTAATAATCATAATTGCCACATGGTCGAGGACACATAAAATACTCATACCCTTCAAATTAGGCTGCATGTAAAACAAAAATATTAGACACAGCTCAGTTTGATTTATCTAATGCCCATCTTTCGAGAGCGCGCACTATACTTGCAGGTCCAGTCCCTTGAACATAGCATAATTTCCTGCGATCAAACCCATCAAAAGCTCTGAATACTGCATGTGTTGTAGCCATCCAGACAAACAAAACAACATCACAGGAACGGGCCTGTTCGGTATCAGTTCCAGCCACTTTACTTGATATTAAAAAAAGATTGGCCGCTGTCCGGCATCTAATCATCTCAGCAGCTACCCGTGCTTGTTCTTGACGCATACAAACAATTGCTACCTTTTGGAGGTTTGCAATACTTAAAAAGTCTTTGGGAGACTCCTCCTGATCAATTGGAAAATACTCGTGGATTGTATCTTCATCCAAGCCTATTCGAGCCCCAGCAGTCCGCCATAGATCCCTTTCCGATTCTATTAATTGCTGAAGATTTCTCTTTGCTTGATCGGCTGCATCAATCCATAAATTAGTTGCTGCTTGATTATCAGGATGTTGATAAGTGAGTAACTCGACAGCGTCTAAAGCAAAAGGTAATTGAGATGGTACTGCACGAGCTTCCCACCAATCTTCAATGATTTGTTTTACCTCATCTATCTTATGGTTAAGTTGAAAAAGAGCACTAGCCAATTCTAAAAGAATATGACCTTCTTCGCATCCTTTATTTATTCCTGCATTCATTTCTCCCCAGAGGCGAAGAAGGGATAGATATAGTTCCGCATAGTTTGTTCTTGGGAATTCTGGCTCACGAACAAAATCTCCCAAAAAGCTTATTATGCCATCATTAATAGATACTTTGTGTTGTTCCTTGAGCCTATCATTGAGGAATATAGAATCCCAGAATTCAGAATACTCTTTAATTTGACTCTGTTTTAAATCTACTACAGCGATTGCATTTTTTTCTTCCAACCAATCTTGAGCACTTTCTATGTCTTTTTGATTAATTAAAAAATCAAACCATCTTTCCCAATCACTATCTATAGATTCTCCCGGTTGATGAATGGTTGATTTTTCAATAGATTCAAGCTTAGGGGCAATCTCACCTGTCGCCTCCCTAATGTATTCGTTTATCTTGTATGGTAGGGAAGATTGGGCCAGCAAACTTGGTAAGTTGTGACAACTTTTGATATTTTCAAATTCTCGGAAATGATGCCAAAGGTGAATTCTCATCATTTGAGTATTTAGGGCTTTATCGAGTTCATAAGTGTCAATCAGACCTATCGCATTTTCAGCAACAACGCGGTCGCCCAGAGTCAAAGCGGTGTTAAATTGTGTACGCAACTCATAAAGAGAAGGGCGCGCGACTCGCACTCGATTCGGGCGCGTTCCTTCCAATTGATACCGAATGGCTAATTTGCGTTCAATCGCGGAGTACTGCTCTGGCATACTTTGCCAGCGGAAATAACTGGATGGTGAAACCCCAGTTATTGCCCGTTGAAATTTACTTCCAGTGGGATTTGGTATTTTGTAGCCGTCCCCAGTTCCTTGCCACCCATAGCTTGGCAGTATCCAACTCTGCAATTGTTCAACAGCCTTTTTTAGCTGAGAAGAATCTGGGGCCATAGTGCACCAGATAATTTTCCCGCTGGAAAAAAAAGGCAACGAACCACCTTTTTCTTTAATCAAGTTGATTATTTCTCCGCTAAGCGGATGGGTTTCAAGTCTTCCAATCTTTCCTATCGACAAATCGAGGCAAAGCCTCTTAAAATATTTCTCCCAGTTGTTGTTAAACTGAGATAGAAGATCAAATTGTAGAGTGTTAATTTTCATTATATTTGCCAGTTGCTTATGCTAAATTATCCCAGATACGTTCGAACTCAAGGTATGCTTCATTGATCTTAAGTCCGCCTTCGAGGTCATATGCAGCATTGCATGTTATCTTCTCTTTATTTAAATAAACGCCACTAAAAGTGAAGTTCATAGATCCTTCAAAATAAAACAAATCAGACAATAATCCTTTTTGATGATCTTTTTGTGCTTTCTCAAATTTAACTTTTACATTCTTAACATTTTTAAACCTGTTAGCGAAAATTTTGGATTTATCATCAGGCCATGTGATGATACGAATTGGCACACGATCCGAAGCCTCGATAAGCACCTCGCTGAAAAGGATATATGGACTTTCACCAAAATTGGCTGGATTCCTGAAGAGATTCTTGAATTGCCCAAAATTATTATCAAGCAACTTAAAGTCAGAAAGCCATGGAGAAATCAGGTAAATCGTCCGATGGGTGGTAGCGCTGAGCAGAAGGGTCCCCAAAAAAGAAACCAGGAGGTCACGGACCTTCTTACCTCCATCTCTTGAATGTATGTCGCGACTATGCATTTGTAAAATTTCTAATATTTAGTGTTAATCTGATATGTCCACCTGAGCGTTCAATTTTGCTAATATGCCCTGACTCACGATAGTTTTGCACATTCAACTCCTCAAAAAAGAGTGGAACAACATTTTTAATTAGCAGATCTTGCGCCTCTACTTGAGCAACCAGACAGACACGCCCTTCATTTTGAAGCGAATCGCGAGCTCTGACCATCCAGTTGTCGTCTCCCTCGCTGACCATCACCTCAGTGATATTCAAGGAAAGCCAAGCAAGAGTTATGTTTCGGGCAGGCTTGCCAAAATCGTTAAAATAGTTAGGGTTGTTCAAACAATCAGGACAGCTATCATAACAACCCTCAAATAATAATTGCTGAATTATTGAATAAAGTTGTGAAAATGAGGGGGTTTCATTGTAGGCCCGGTTAAATAAATCTTTCAATCTCTTCTGACTGGGCGGATATGAACTAACCAGATAAGCAAACGTCCTGATAGGGATTATCAGCCCGATTCTTTTACTGTGCCGCTGCCATGATTCGTTTAGTAAAAAAGTTAACGAGTCCGTACTTTTAGAGCTTCCTGGTCTTAATAATTTCATGCTCACAGCAGATATATTGCTGCGTTGCGGATTCAACCCACGATCATACATTGCCGTTATAAGTGAGTTTTTTGCCTGCTCCATAGAATTCAAACTTTGAGCATACCGAGCATCATTAAATGCATCAGCTAAAGCCCCCGATCCTGCCAGGTGCTCCTTGTGGACTGATTTTGTAACAGCCTTCAGATTTGAGGCCCACGATTCACGTGGGCAACTCGCTAAAGCATGCTCAAGTGCGTCCAAAAAAAATCTGGGGTCATTTTTTATTTCACGAACAACGGCTTCTATTTGTCCCAGACCACCGGAACTCTTTTCAGTTAATAGAATATCCGGCTTTTCTTTCTCATCATAAATCACGTCGACTATTAGGTCGTCCTCATTAACATGGTCTGTTACTGCTACTGCTGCCACTCGCAATGCTTGACCCAGTGTCGCCAGATAACGCTTTCGAAGCCATTGGTTAAAATCAGATCCAGGGGGATTATTCCAAAGAGCTCCTTCTAGTCGTTCTATTTCTAAAACGATCTGGGGATTTAGCCATAAATCAAGAATATCCTGTTGCAACCTCGATTCTTCTTCTTGCCCGATAGGATTAATGCCTCTGATTTGAAAAATTATTTCCAGAACTTGCCGTGCTGCCTCAGCCCTTATTCCGCCAAGTAACTTCTGTGCTGAAAATAAAGAAACTTTCTTTCGAATTGCCGTAGCGCAAAGCATGGCCATTGAAATCTGAGCCATCCAATCTGCTCGAAAAATATTCAAGTAATCCTGGAGTATAGGCGATAATTTCAATTGATCTAAAAAATATTCATAACGCAACTGAGCAAGCATTATTGGCGTAATATCAGGTAATTGTTGTAAATGTTTGTCATCAATCTCAAATTTTAGCCCATCAGCATTTACTTGAAAACCAACTGCCTCTGGGTTTCCATCTTCGCCCCGAAGTGTCAATACGCCTTGGGCAGAGTTATTTTTTCGGCGGCGAATTTCAAATCGGCAACTGTTGGCATAGCGCATTAACTCAATCCATGACCCGTCAATATGAAGGTGAGCAGTCGCTGTAGAAAAAACTTGGTTCCAAGGCTTGCTGCCCTTAATAGGCAAGTGATTTTCGTATACTTCATTGTGAACACTCGCTATAGTCAACCATTGCCATTCGCTTGAGCTTGATTCGATTGTATCTTTTGGAATATGTGTTAAATTGGCATTTGAGGGACAGCAGATATGCGTATTGTCAACCAAAGTTAAAGAAATACTCTCAGGATAAAGCTGAGCAAGGGATACAGTATTCTGCCCTGCATGAAGGAGAGGAGAATACTCGTGCCAGAATCCCGGTTCGGGGGGATTAACATAGGCTATAGTTGAGAAGCGTTTAGAGACCCTCCCCGGACAACACTCACGCAAAAACTGAGGGGTTGAAATAAGTTCATCTTCCTTATAGCGACCTCTATAGGCTTCCAACCCAATTCTTGCTTCGTTAAGGGCTAACTCCTCAAAAGTCGCCTTCGGAATTGATTGGGGCATTGGACGACCAGCACCTTTATCTTCTGGAATGTCATTAACAACTCCCAATTGTTTCCATTCAACCTCAAGTTTTCTTAATAAGGCCGGGATAGCATTAGTAAGCAATGACCTTGGTTCCTCCCAAAAAATATCATTAAGCTCACTATCTGCGATTGCTTTATCTTCTTCTTTTTTAATAAAAAGCCCTCCCCGACCATAAAAATAGAACCGAAAAGCACTTTGATAGAAACGTGTCCACTGAGCCCCTTGAAGCAGAAAATCTTCTATATACTTTTTCGCCTCTTCTTGAGCCTGCCTCGTTGCGCCCCACGTGCTGGGCTCTCTCAGATAGGAAAAAGGAGAATCTGCTTTATCTATCTCCTGCCCCAACCAGTCTACAAGAAACAGGGCCATTTGGACGCGTAAAACATATGGATTAGCGATAGGGAGATCTATTTGATCAATTTCCGGAAGAAACAAACGCTCTGCTGACTGGAATGCCCACCGATCTCTCCCATAATCGGAAAGTATTACCACTGTCCAGGGACGACTACCGCGTACTCTGCCGGCTCGGCCCTTTCTCTGGATAAATGAAGACATGGATTTGGGGGCTTTGTGGTGAAAAACCATACCAACTTGCGGGTCATCAAACCCCACTTCCAGAGAGCTTGTTGCAAGAATTAAATCAGAATTTAAATTAGCTCCCGGGTCCTGAGAACTGCATCGAGACACATCTAAACCCCGAGAAAGGTCATGCCCTATATTTTTAAGGAGTTCCCATATTTGACCTTCATCACGCATGCGCCTCAAAATTGGTGGACTCGGAAAAGGGTTAGGCATCTTACGCAAGTTAGCTAAACGCTGCCTTTCAGCATCTCGCATGTTGGCAAACCAGCGATTTAAGGAATCTAAATTATCAGTGAACCCAAAAGCCTTTTTAAGGTGAAAAGCATCTGCCCTGATGATCGGTGCTGGCGTTGAGACAATATGATCCCTTGGTGTCAAGAGTCGCGTTAACAACATTGCGGTTTGAATTGAAGTTGAGAGCAGGGCAGTTCCGGAAGAGGGATCGCCTTTTAATACCAGATTGTATTCCTGCCCTTCGGCCTCCATCTCTCCATTTGGACCGAAATTTTGAGATGGCATAAACTCGGTAATCTGGGAAGGATAAATCCCGCACATTCGTCCCATATGCTCTGGGGCCGCTTTCAAGGTGGCAGATAAACCCACAAAGTGGGGAGGTTTAGCCCCCCCTCCTGAAAACACCCAATGCTTCCAACGCCTCAGCACCCATGCTGCCTGGGCTCCTGCAATACCTTCATGGGTGTGCACCTCATCAAGCAAAACCAATCTTGGCGAGCGCCTCCCCTGTTTAATCCCGAACACATTGCTCCACTGAGGATTACCCATTTCTCGGTTTAACATCTCTAAGGAAAGGAAAAGAACATCTGGCGGATTTTGCATGAGTTGCTCTCTGGTGATTCGAAGAACCCCATCGGGAATGTCTGGAGAGCTTTCTCCCAGACGATAAAGAGATGTCCGCCCAGATTCTCTATCAGTCTGTTTCCATATCAAATCACTTCGCCCATCTTCAGGAGATATAAGGTGTGGAATTACATGGCCACCAGCCCTTTGCTCCCAGTGCCAGGAAGGTCGCCGCTCTCCTTGAGGACGCTTTTTGAACCAGTCATTCCATGGGGTACTACCCAGCAAAGCCCCAAATGTGAGAGCTCTGTGTCCATGGCATTCAAGAACAGGCCTTAATTTCTCGCCCTCTGCTATGGCTTCTCTCAGCTGATCCGCCAAAAGGACATTACGAGGGTATAATGCAATAACCTTTGTAAAGGGGGTAGGGTCGATTGAGACTTCCTCAGCAACTCGCAAGAGCGCTGGAACATAAAATGCCTTGGTCTTTCCCGAACCAGTACCGGCGCAAATCACAGATCCGGACCAATTGCCTGAATTATATTCTTTAAAGATATATTCAAATGAGCGTTTCTGAAATCCAGCAAACATAAGTTCATTACCCTGATCGTTTAAAGATAGGGCTTCGTAAAATTGTTTAACAAGTTTTTGGGATTCTTTAGAGCACAGACCTTGTAAGCTATCGTTCCATATTCCAGAAGCAGGCAAATCGCGACGAGGATAAATACGGTCGTTAAGATGTATTTTAATATCTGAAACAAGTCGCGGACCGGTAGCCCAATCTTCAACTCTAAACATTTGGCGCAGATTAGCCAGAAGTCTTACCCCTTCAGCCATTCGTGTCCGATACATATCCGGAGCCTCAGGAAGGCGATAGATCAGATGACTCAGTCGCAACTCTCTGATGAGCGACCTAAAAGTAACACCCTGCGTCTGAAGTTCGCTCCACTGATTCTGGAGTTCCAGAGGCGCATCGTTCTGCAAGGCACTTAACATTTCGGCTTCGGAATACTGGACATTATGAAACCCCCAGGAAAGTAGCTGCTCTTCACGCCTTTCGAGGAATGTTAAAAAATTGCTAGCGAATTTGTGCATTGTCATTGTCCAAGCCGAATTTTAAAAGAATCCCAAAGATTAAACTCATCAAGCTTGTCTTTAATTTCTGGTCGTAAAAGATCTTTAGGAGATGCTCCCCCAGCGACTGTGGCTTCCAAAAACTTGCCAAAAGGACCTTCTAGAGCTAAATTGGCAATTCCCTTTTGTAACTCTTTTTGGCCATTTTTAACCTGAGTTACCTCATCGTCATTTTTTGGAATTTGTCGATTTTTTAAACCTTCAACCGCTTTCTTAAATTCATGCCCTCCTTTTGCACCAAGTCCCTGAATGACCGCAGCAAGTTTCTCCCATTTAGAAACAGTATTCGTAATTTCCAGATTCCAAATATCATGGCATTTCGTACTAGCAGATTTAGCGTAATCGTTTATTTTAATAACACTATTCTCGGTAGAGATTTTCTTTACCGTTTGAGGGTCAGCCTCAATTAACTGATATATTTTTTTAGCCTTTTTGACACTTTCCTTTATTACAGGGAGAATCTTCTTTTTGCATTCCGCTTCTGGGAACACCCTATCGATATACTCCATATCTCTATAAGCTTTGGCAATTTTTTCTTTTGATTGGGCTATTTTTATAGTATAAACACCAAAACTTGCAGATAATTTTCTTTCACTCCTAAGTTCAGGTATTTTTTTGAGACGGTCTTTTAAGTTTTTAAGGTTTGGCATGTTATCTAACCTCTTTCCATCATCTCAGAAATTTGTTTTAATTCATTAAGCAAGTCTTCCTTTGTTCCCCCTTGCTCATTGCCGCCAGGCTTCTCCTGCTCTGTAAGTTCCCTGTCAACTGCCAGCAAATAATTGTTGGTTACATTGGATAAAGAGTCATAAGCTTCATTTAAAGCAGAAGAATCAAAGCATAAAATATCAAAATCATTGGGATTACATGCTATTCTATCAGCTTTGACCATGCTACTTCCCCAAGTATTCCTTCCTTCTTCCAATCGTTTTGATTCCCATAAAGACTTAAAGATTGGCCCAGGAGGGCATTTCAAGTTTTGTATTTCAATTTGAATCACTTCAATGAGTTCCTTAAGACAATCTCGAAGACCTTTGAGCAGATCATTAACATCAAAACCTGAGTCGGCAAGAAATACCTTGATAGCATTTAATCGGATTAATATTTGTTGACGCTCTTCCGCTAATCTTTTAGACAATTCACCATAAGCGCATAGAGAGGAAACTGCTTCGAAACGTTTCTTCCAGAATTTTTCCTTCATTGCTTCAGGCGGAGATTTGACAGCAGGGTTTTCTTCAAATTTTTTCAGTGCAGCAAGTATCGGTAATGGGTCAATGAAATCCTTTGGAGGGGCCTCTCCCTGCCCGACTCCCAATTCACTGACTAAAAACTTTTTGGCCCCTTCCCATTTTATTTTGATATCATCTACAAACTGTACCATCGAAGGAGTAAGGAACTTTGGCTTATCAATGTCTTCCCAAATTGGGGTAAATAGCTCTGCAATTCTTTTTTGTGGTTCTCGAATAGGCAAAGAACCTCGCATTCTGATGATTGCGCTTAGCGCCATGAGTTGAGAAGCAATTTGTATAGCATCTTCTCTGAGAGTTGGCGGATTAGGTTCAACGCTTGTAATAATTTCCTGTTTGTTTCTTCTCAACCACCTATAAACATGTCGTTTATGGAGTTCCCCATTATCAAAGTTCCAGGAGTTCTTCCCTTCGCGGTCATATCTGACCAAGGCCTCCAAAAGATCACGAGTTTGAGCATTTCTACAAAAGTCTATAAAGTAAAATTGGGCTGCTGGGCTTGATTTTTGACCTTCAATCCTAATAGGTTTTATATTTTCATTTTGCTTTTTCGCAAATTCGATGGGGACCCCCCGATGATCTTGCCAGCGCATTGATTTGCTGAGCATCTTGAATAAATAATTGCGAAATTTAGGATCATAAATAAGAACCTTTTTTTCACTACCTGCCCAACCATCGAGTACAGCAAGTAATCGTTTCACCTCAGAATCTTCAGAAGGGGACGCTATTGATTCAGGCTCAATCTTAGGTGTAATTAGTGGGATAAGCTCGACTGGCTTTGCAATGATTTCAGCTGAAAATTCCGGCAAAGAAAAAGAGGGTCGATAGGCATCAAGAAGAGAAGTCGCTTCATCAACTGAGTTAACATCAAGCCAAAACTGTGTAAGGAACTTAGCTCGATCTTTCGTTCCAGATGACCAAGCAACACCTCCCAAGTATTTGTTCTCGATTTCTGCCCAATAGGTTAGCGCTGGTCGATTTACCCCAATAAGATTAGGATCGGGAAAAACACCCTGAGCAAACAATTGGTATGATTTTATTAAAGCAAATTCTAATACATAATCTAATAGGCCTCGTTGAGAAGTGCGATGTCGTTCTTCATTCAAAGCTCTAAGTAATTTTTGGGGCGCCATTGGGGAAAAGGGGAATAATCCAATTTTTATTCCATTTTCCAATTGTACATATCCAAAAATATCATGACAAGTCCCTCGATGTTGGCATGCCTCACATTTAGAGAAAGAAACGTCTGATGCGAATCTGTCTTGAGCCAGGTCGTTGATTTCCTGTTCAGTGCATCGAAGTGCATTCAAATATCGAGCCGTGAATTTAGCAACTTCATCATGATCTGTAGCCCATTGAACTGCGTTTATCCCTACATCGAACTCTACATTAACCCTATCTTTTTCATTGTCTGGCAAGACATTCCATCCGCCATTCGTCATACCGAGCAAGGCAATCATCCGACAGGAACCTGCCTCTGCTTTTGGCTCAAAAGCCTGAAAAAGATCAAGATCTAAGCCTCCTGAAGCAGCAGTTACATCCTCTATAAAAACAGCTAGCTGTTTGCCTTGAGTATAGAGTTGACGACGAATACCAGTGAAAATTTCATAAAGCTTTGAACCTCTAATTCCTGTTAATTCACGTTGGGCTTCTACCAGTGCCATATTTAAAACAGTTATAACTTCTTCAGAGTCAATGTCGTCCCACCTTAGGGCTTCTATAAAGTTATAAACTTGCTGAGCATCCTGTGTACGGTTGAGGTACTCCGGTTCTGGGATTAACTCACTATTATTAAAGACAATCCCTTTTTCACGGTCTTCCTGGCTACTACTTTCGGTCAACCGTGCGATTTTTTTGGCGACTACTCCTCCATCGCGCCCCAACCATTTTCTATAACCCGGAGATAATAGAATGTCACCTAATACCTTGAGATCTCTTGGCAGTGGTTGGTTACCCCGTTGTTCCCACTTGCTATTTATCTCCAAAGCCAGTTCTTGAATTAGTTCTTCTCGTGCTGTTTTAGCAGAAAATCTGTCAACTGAATCCTTTATATCTTCAATGTGTTGTGAAAACTCATCTCCCAACTGATTAACAATCTGTTTCAAGGCAGCTTTGAGGCTTCCTGTATCGCGCTGAACCATGACGATCTTGAATTGATCTAAGCCAAGCTCTTTGTTATCTGAAGCGTATTCAGCCCGCAAATTTACCCAGCGAATCAAATGTGACTTCCCTGTACCGGAATCACCTCGAACAACGCCTCGGATTTCGCCTTGCCTTGAGACAAGACGCTTGAAGACCTCCTCTTCGGTAATAATGGCGTTCGCCTTTGCATCCTTGATGTTTTTGATCGGCGAATGAGTGGCTAAAAACAAGGAAGTTGTTTCCTTGGTAACCTGTGCTATGGTATTGATACATTTATCAGCCTGGTCGCGTTTCCAACAGGGATGGCCAAATTGATCGGGATATGCCATAATCTATTTCCTTAATTCCACGAGAGTAATACGATCTGATTTAATAGTGTCATCCCTTGAAGGTTGCGCTAATACAATATTCCACCCACGACTATCCACCGGGCAGTCCAATTTAATAATCCCATCCTCATGCAAATCAACCAAAGCGTGACTCAATCCTAAGGTGCACTGTTTTGCTTTCGGACTGTAATTTCTATACTTATTTGCCTGAAGAAAAAGGTGCCCTCCATCCAATTCAGGACAGACTTCTCCTAATTTGTCTATAAATTGATCCCCATCCATTTTTGATTTACCACCAAAAACAATGGGTAAAGACCTATAAATCCGTTTATAAGGATTGGCCTGAAATTGATCACTGGGATCATACCAACCAAGCCCTAGATAACTCAGCCAACGGTCTAAACCTGTATGCTTGGTCGTATTGAATTGATTGTTTTGAGGTTCATTGTTAAAAACATCTTTATTAAACTGATTCACCCAATCTTCTCGGTTAAAAATTGATCGTTTATATACTTCCTTATCAACCCCAAGGTAGTATGCATAGAAAAGAGCTAAATGATATTCGACCTCTAAACTGGCCAAAATTTTACTATCGGCAGCTTTAAGGATATTATACTGGGGCGATTTCTTATTATTATACTCCGTGCTTAATGTGATGGTGCTTTGCCTCTTTTCAATAGCTAAGCCAAGCTGTAAAGCAGCACTAATAGTATCCTTTGCGGTACCTTGCCCTCCTCCTGACAAACGAATAGGTTGAAGTAAGTTATAGATAACGTCTCTTTTTAAACCGTTAGGGTATTGCATTAATACATCCAGTAAAACTTCAACCCTGACTGGAGTTGCGGGAGTATCTGTAAACATCGATTAACTCGTCTCCTTGGCTAATTTATTTGTCCCAACCAAGCATCTGGAGATGGCCACAAATCGCAATTATACTTGATTTTAATATGACGCCCGTTGGGTTCATAGGGGGTCTGAATTCCACAAAAAAAATGGATAGGGGTATTAGAATTTTGTGCCTTCTTCAACATAATCTCGGAGAACTCTCCAATGTGTAAAAAAAGAGAAGAATCATTTTTCTGTCCCAGGACTGTATCGACTGAAAAGGGATCGACTCGGTAAAGACCTCGGTACTGGCTAAAGATTCCAGAGATCAATTCCAGAATTTTTTCAAAGTGATTCTCAGGACAATAGAGTCGCAAAGGATTGAGGCTATGTTTTTCCAAGCACTTCTCAATTTTATC
>JAQIBZ010000282.1 GCA_027858815.1 Desulfobacteraceae bacterium | reverse complement strand
TAAATCGGATCATCCGGGTCTGTATCTTCCTGCAGCAGCATGGACGAGGTCATGATTGTGGTCAGGGGATTATTAATTTCATGGGCAATGCCGGCAGACAAACGGCCGATGGACATCAGTTTTTCCTGCTGCATCATGTTTTTTTGACGTTTGATATCTTTGGTGATATCGCTGGAAATTTCGATAACGCCGGTTACTACACCTTTTTCTTTAATCGGATAACAGGAGATGGAATAATATAGTTCTTTTCCGTTTTTATCCAGGTGAATATGAGTGGTTTTTGACGGTCTATGGGTTTCAAGTGATTGCACAAGTGGGCAGGGATGGTTTTTCCCCGAACATGGGATATCCCGGTGGTGGGTGATCTCATAACAGAAATGCCCGACTGCTTCATTTCTTGTTAATCCAAGCTTTTTGAGCATGGTATCGTTGATATCCGTAATCCGGTAATTCGTATCAATGACCATGACATCTTCTTCAATGAGTTCATTGATCATGACTTCGTAGATGGTTTTGGCTTCATGCAGTTTCAGGCTGGCGTCCTGTTCCTTTCTTGCAACCTGTGCAATCTCCCAGAAAAGAATGGCCGTGGTGTGGGCGATGGCCCGGACGTTTTTCTTCTTTTTGCTCAGAATATCATTATAAGTGTCAAGGTTGCCGGTCAGTTCAACGATCAGGTCAATATCATCCCGGTCAAAAAAATCATTATAATCTTTGGTGACGAAAAGATTCTGACTCTTTGCTTTGACAAAACCGGGTGCCTCCGGATGAATGTCCGCAACGGCAACGATTTTTGGCGCAATGATCTGGAACGTGTGTTTTTCAATAAAGTTTAATAAATATAGACATTTTGATCCGCCGCCGACAATTGCTACGTTCATTTTTATGTCCCCGCAGTATGGAAGTATTATGGAAAAGAATTGATCATGAGTAATTCATGCACAACATTCATTTATATTACAAAATGAGTGATAATTGAAGGATAATCTGACCGTATCTGTCAAAATGGTTTTTAAAACGATGATTTATGGTATTAATTAAAGTTGCTTAAAGCGTCAGTCAAATATTTTGTTGTTGATTTTTTTAGCCGAAAGAGTATATCTTGTAAGAATTTTTAGCATTTGTTCAAAAAACGCAATGGGTTATTGCATCCCTGAATTGAGCGATAGCTGATTGAAAAGATTTTTTTGTTCAAACTTCAAACGATTCATTTAAGGTTCAATAAAAATAATAGTGGAGGTATGGGATGTTTAAAATTGTCAACAGAGAAGTGATGGGTGACGGCACAATTATTATGAATGAGATTGTGGCTCCCAAGATTGCCCAAAAGGCCCGGCCCGGTCAATTTGTCATTTTAAAAGCAAATGAAACTGGCGAACGGATTCCGTTAACCATTTCTGATATTGACCTTGAACAGGGTACGATACAAGTCATTTATATGGTCGTCGGTAAATCGACCGATATTTTCAAAACACTAAAAGTGGGGGATGGATTTCAAGATGTTATCGGGCCATTAGGGAAGCCCACGCATATTGAAAAATTGGGAAATGTGGTATGTGTCGGCGGTGGAACCGGTGTTGCGGTGCTGTTCCCCATTACCCGCGGATTTAAAAAAGCCGGCAATAAGGTCATCAGCATTATCGGTTCCAGAAGTAAAAATCTAATGATTCTGGAAGATAAGATGCGGGCTGCTTCCGATGAACTGCATGTATGTACGGATGATGGGTCATACGGCCATAAAGGGTTTGTGACTGACATTTTAAAAGACATCCTTGAAAACGGTAAGGTTGATCTTGTGGTTGGTATTGGTCCGGTTCCGATGATGAAATTTGTTGCTGAAGTAACAAAAAAATACAGCGTGAAGACATTGGTTAGTCTGAACCCGATTATGATCGACGGAACCGGCATGTGCGGCTGCTGTCGCGTATCTGTTGGCGGGAAAACAGAATTTGCATGTGTGGATGGGCCTGAATTTGACGGGCATCAGGTTGATTTTGATGGCTTGATGAAACGTCTGCGAGGCTATGAAGCGGAAGAAAAAGAAGCATACAACGACTACTGTGCATGCAGAGATAAAAAATAATCATGGCCTGATGTCAGGCGGTGTGACGGAGGAAAAAATGGCTGAAAAAAGCGCAACAAAAGAAAAGATTGAAAGACAACCCATGCCGGAACAACCGGCGGATGTCAGACGACGGAATTTTGAAGAAGTCCCTACTGGATATAGCGTTGAAACAGCAGTGTTGGAAGCCCGGCGATGTTTACAGTGTAAAAAACCGGCGTGTATGGCTGGATGTCCGGTCGGGGTGAATATCCCGGAATTTATTAAATGTATTGTGGAAAAAGATTTTAAGGGCGCGATTCAGAAAATATGGGAAAAGAACAGCCTGCCGGCGGTGTGCGGTCGGGTATGTCCCCAGGAAATTCAGTGTGAAGGTAAATGTATTGTGGGCAAAAAAGGCGAACCCGTTGCCATCGGCAATTTGGAACGGTTTGTCGCGGATATGGCGCGTAATTCCGGCGAAGGCGAACTTCCGGCAAAAGCGGCACCTACCGGCAAGAAAGTAGCTGTTATCGGTTCCGGCCCTGCCGGTTTAACGGTTGCAGGCGATCTTTTGCTTAAAGGGCATGATGTCACCATGTTTGAAGCGTTTCATAAAACCGGCGGCGTACTGGTCTATGGGATTCCGGAATTCAGGTTGCCAAAAGATATCGTTGCCTCTGAAGTTGAAACGCTTGAAAAAATAGGATTAAATATAGAATGCAATATGGTGGTCGGCAGCATCGTCAGCTTAGAGGAGCTTTTCGAAGAAGGCTATGATGCTATTTTTATTGGTGTGGGTGCCGGGCTACCTCGGTTTTTGAATGTCCCGGGCGAAGACCTGATCGGCATTTATTCAGCCAATGAATACCTGACCCGTGCCAACCTGATGAAAGGATATCTTTTTCCGAAATATGACACACCGATTATCAAGGGGAAGAACGTTATTGTTTTCGGTGCCGGGAATGTTACCATGGATTCTGCCAGAACGGCCATGAGGCTCGGGGCGGACAGGGTTCGGGTTGTCTATCGCCGGTCCAGAGAGGAAATGCCGGCCAGGGCTGCTGAAATTCATCATGCGGAAGAAGAAGGGATTGAATTTCACCTGCTGACGGCACCGGTTCGCTTTATCGGCGATGAAAACGGTCGTCTTGTCCAGATGGAAGGTCTTAAAATGGAACTGGGCGAACCGGATAGTTCGGGGCGTCGTCGGCCGGTTCCTGTTGAAGGTTCTGAATTCCTGATTGACTGTGATCTTGCGGTGGTGGCCATTGGTGCCAATGCCAACCCGTTGCTGACCCAGTCGGATCAGGAAATCACCTTAAATAAATGGGGATATATTGAGGCGGACCCGGAAACCGGCAAGACCACCAAAAAGGGCGTATGGGCTGGCGGGGATATTGTCACCGGTTCAGCCACCGTTATTCTTGCTATGGGTGCCGGACGACAGGCCGCTGATTCGATTCATGATTACCTGACTTTGGGGTGGTAGCGTTTTAAGTCAGTTCCTAAAAGCAAGAAATAGTAAGCGGCCCGGAAACAATGTATTTTCGGGCCGCTTTTTTTCACGGTTTGTTGTTTATAAAATCATCACCTTGACGTTGTAGGTTTGGGCCCTGATCATCGTTTTGGCCATTGTAAGGGAGGGCTTTATGCCTTCCCGTTTCGGGCGGGGATAAACCCCGCCCCTACAAGACCGAGATTCCCCAAAATGGCCGAAACGATGATCAAGGCCTATGTTTGATTAGCGCGTCAGCGCGTAACTCGGATCTTCGAATGCCGGGATTCTTTTTCGGCAATATCCAATCTCCAACATTAAATTTATCCTTAAAACTTCCTTTTTAGTATCAAAAAAATTTGTTTAAAGGGTTCAAGAGGCTTCTTTATGGCTATTTATATTGTTATTAGATACAAGATGTAACACCGAAATCCTGAATGATCCCAAAAGCCGGGGTGAAAACTTAGGGAACTTCCAAAAATTAATATACCCAACTTGCTTGCCTTTTTGCTCGTCTTCTTTGTTGCGTCAACAGTTACATAATTCATTATGCACCTGTTGACGCGCCTTGAATACGACCAAAAATTGCG
The DNA here is from genome assembly GCA_027858815.1 of Desulfobacteraceae bacterium. GTDB lineage: Bacteria > Desulfobacterota > Desulfobacteria > Desulfobacterales > Desulfosalsimonadaceae > SURF-3. The sequence goes on along the minus strand of JAQIBZ010000282.1, from coordinate 1,877 downwards.
GCGCAATTCAGGTATATTAATTTCTTCCAGTTCCTTTAAACAACTCAAAATAAGAAGCAGATACAATGAATAGTTTTAAACTGAACACCGCCGTAAAAAAGAAAATCAAGAAGATGACAAAAAAATCCATAATGGCCGATCAGGTCGAAACGGATGATGACATTGAAAGAACGGCTAAATTGACGGCATATCATGAAGCAGGTCATTTAGTGATTAGCGCCTGTGTCGGATACGGCTACAGCAAAGAGGTTTTCAAAAGTATCGATATTGTAAGCGACAGGCGGTTTTTAGGTTCCATAAGCTGGAAAATAAACTTTTGGCCGGATCCGAATCGCATTGCCGGGGAGACATTGCCATATTTAGCCTTTAAACGAATAGCGAACTATGTGGCGGGAGATGCTGCTGGCAATAAAGCAACAGGAGCAAATATTTCCTGTGAAGGTTTATACGGACGGTATCTTGATAATCAAATGTCTTTGGAAGCGTTCGGCCGGACAGACGCCGGCATGGCGATATATAATGCCAAGGCTTTAATTGATGCCATGTCTGATGAAGATTCTTATGGTTTTGCGAATGCATTGCAAATGGTGCAGCAGGTAGAACCAATTGTTGAAAAGCTTGTCAATGATTCTGATATCTGGACAGCCATTAACGCAATAGCCTGTAAACTGGGCAAGGTTGGGAAGATCAGCGGTTTTGAAATTGTTGACCCCATTATTAATAAGATAGGCGAAAAACTGACAAACAATCCACTCCGCAAAGCGATTGAAGATTGCACTCCCCAATTAAGCGACTTCATCGGCTGTGATGAAAAAATGATAGCTGATATTGTCAAACTTAATGATTTAACAATGGTTATTTAAGGAAGGATTAACAAGGTCTTTCCTTTGTTTCAGCATCCGGGCATGGAGTATATTTTCTCGATCCCACGGTCCTCCGTGGGAATGCATTATTCCTCCATTTCCGGCCATTCGGAAATTCAACCTAAAATTGATTCAATCCGCATTTAATTCGATGTTGGATGTTGGTCGTTCAATGGAGACAAATTCGTAAAAATCAGATTCCAATGGCAAAGAAAAAAGGGCCTTGATCATCGTTTTGGCCACCTTTTCCGTAGGGTGCGGGGTTTATCCCCGCCCATTTTCCGTAGAACCCGGTATCCAGAGATGAAAATGACTCACACCTTCGTCATACTTGTTTTTCGGGCGGGCATAAAGCCCTCCCTTACATATGGCCGAAACGAGGATCAAGGCCGAAAAAAGATTCACCAATCATATTAAAATTGGCAAGGCGCACAAATTCTGAGGAATGAGGCGTAGCTTGCCTACTCCGCAGTGACGAAGAATGCAGTGCAACGCCGAAGTTGGACTTTTTACGAAGCCATCAAAGAAAAGTAGCAAAAGAAAGCGCCCCCTGCGACATGGCCTTCGGGTACTCTCGCATAACATTTTTTGCAGCGGTATCAAAAACTCGCTGCGTTCAGACAGTTTGCTTCCTTAATCTGCAAAAAATGTTCTGCTCGACTGCGTTGCAATGGGTCCCCCCCGGCGTTCATTTGTTGGTATTTACGTTTGATGTTCCGGTCTGTTTTGGCTGCTATAATCAATAATCAAGGTGACGCCACTCGTTGTAATTCACAAATCAAGATGTGACACCATTTCTCCCCACCATTTCTCCCCACAAATCAAGATGTGACACCATTTCTCCCCACCATTTCCCCCATTTCTTTCCCAGTAAGTAATTATGCAAAAGAATGTTGATCCCTGGGGATTGGTTTCAGACGATTAATCTGTTTTGCTGCAGGACTGGTCATTGCATGCCAAAGATCCCAATCCTGTTGCAAACCCAGCCAGAAATCCGCAGACATACCCAAAACA
>JAQIBZ010000242.1 GCA_027858815.1 Desulfobacteraceae bacterium | reverse complement strand
CTATCCAACATATAAAGGATTCTTCACACAAAACCGCAAAATTTCCGAAAAATGCTGTAGATTGTTATTTAGCGGGCTTTGGCAAAGAAAATCGATTTTGAAATCATTAAATTATTTTTTATAATTATCTATGAATTCATGATTTAAATTTTAAAAAAAACTTATATTTTTTAGGAGCCACATTTACAGCTTAGCATACAAAACCGTTCCCCTGGACTTCAAGCCCCAATAAGCGCAGGGAGTTGTCCTCGTATATGCGAGAACAACATACGGTACGCAACGCAATAGCAATCTACAGCATTTTTAATTCCTTCTGAGTAAAGTATTTGATTTTTTCCATGGTCCCCTCTTCCGTTACGGCTGATAAGTGTTATTTCCAGCCGTTGCAGCAGCGCAGAAGTTGCTGAAAGCAAGGGGAATGTTCTGTTTATTGCAAAACCGTTTTTTTACGGCTTAAAATTGGCGACTTTTTGAGACTTTTTTGAACCCACTAATCTGTTATTTCATCAAAACAAAAATAGTTTTATATCACACAAATTCAGTGCAAAAATTATTGAAGTGTTCACACTCAAAACTCAGACATCCAGTGAATAATACAATAGCTATGCGTAACAGCTGGAAAATACTTTGCTAACACAATATATGGTATTTTGAAATTTTTGATCGATACCTGATCCAGTTTTAATATTCATTATCGGAATTAAAGGGGTCAAGTCTGGTCTTGAGTCTTGTTAACAAGAAATGTGGTCACCCTTGATTTTTGATTAAACTTGCAATTGCAGTATTAATAAATATTTCCCCCTTTACTATACCGAAAAATACGTAGCATAAAAAAAATCTAATGAAAAGAATTATTTATATGATAGAAGCTGCAAAAGTACTACATTGTCGGAGTTTGAATGGCATTTTAACCCCATTGTGAGATAGGGTGGGAATATATTGTCGCATCTTGAATTATGTGTTTTTTCGGTTGCTCTGAGTGAAAACCCAGGTTTTGTGATTCTTTCATCAATCTGCAGGTGTTATAAAACCTGTGATAAGAGAATACTTTTGGGGAATTTAACCATGGATTCCCGGGACAGCTTACTTAACCTCAGGAACAAATCCAACCGATTCCGGAATCTCCGGAATCAAAAATCTAACAGCGTTCTGATTTGTTTTCTGGCAAGGCATTCAAGAATGAAGCCGTAGCTCCGCTACTGCAATTTCTTGATAACGCCGCCAGGGGACGAATCAGGACGCTGTCACGTTACTCATGGAGGACGGCGAGGATAATGGCCTGCCCCTTCTTTGCCGCCACAATATGCGGTGTGGTTGAAAGATAATACACGCTGTCACCCGGTTCCAGGTCAAACTCGTCTTCATCGATCTTTACATAAACCGTGCCTTCAATCACATAAATAAATTCCTCACCCTCATGAACAGACATCTCCTGATCCGGATTTTCCTCAAGGGTCACCATTAAAGCCTCCATATGCCGCCCCTGCACTTCCGGCGCCATATTGTAGTAAGTATACAGCTGTTTGCCTTTTGCTGATGAGGACCGGGAAACAACTTTCCGCGCATCTTTTCGGGTAACTGAATACAGCTTGTCTCCGACGCCGGATACCAGACGACTGAAAGCACTTTCAAGGGCCTTGGACAATTTTACCAGTGTTCCGAGCTGCGGCTGAATTTCACTGCTTTCGATTTTTTTCAAAAGATCTACATCAAATCCGGTAATATTGGATAACTCTTCAAAAGAAATTCCCTTGGCCTCTCTTAACCCTCGGATACGATCCCCAACCGCTTCAACACTGATCGGTTCAACTGCCTCAATATCACCTGTCAGCATCTCATAGCGATCGGATTTAGCCTCTGATGCCTGATCTTTAATTGTCATGCCTGTCTCCTGTTTTTCATTTTTATTCATGTCGATCTTAACGTTAAGGATAACTTTAGCAAAAAGAAAGATACGGGTCAAACATTTGATTAACATGTCACAACAAAACCATCACTCATCCGGCCACTCATCCGGCCCAGAAGTTTTTAGGGGGACTGGAAAAGTTAAAAGTGAACTAAAGTTTGAAGTGAGCTAAAGTTATGGTTAATGCCTTTGGCATTTTCAATTTTTATGTTAAAAATGATCGCGCGTTTAGCGCAGTCCCTAACTTTAGATCACTTTAGTCACTTCACACTTTTTGAGTTTCTAAAATTGTTTGCCAAAAAAAAAGCACAAAAATCAGAGATAAGATAAGAGACTAAGGAATAATCATTCATTTACCGATTCGGAATAACAATTTTTCTTTTTTCAGCATCTTTGTGCTGACGGTAAAAAATGGCCGTATGGCCAATCATCCCAACCATCTCAGATTGGGTTTCTTTTTCAATGATATCAGAAATCTCTTTCTTACGGTCTTTTTCCTTAAACTCATTAAATTTCACCTTGATCAGTTCATGCGTATCAAGGGCCTCATCAACCGCTTTGATTAAAGTCGGTGAAATTCCCTTCTGCCCAATGAAAACAAGCGGTTTTTGACTGTGCGCAAGTCCCCTGAGATATTTCTTATGAATCCCTTTTAATCCTTCCACATTCCCTCCGTTATATTGTTTAATATTCTTTGTATTAATTATGATGCACTCGTAAAAAGTCGCCCGGATGGCTATGTAAAAATTCCATATACAAGGCGTAGTGATTTTTCAGACAAGAAATCATACATGTAGTATTTTGAGTGGCTGAAAAATTGCTACAACGCAGTAGATGGGACTTTTTACGACGCCATCAATTATAAAATCAAACAAGAAAACAATCTCGTTTGTGCATGGCGGCGGTCAAAAACCACCTGATGCAACAAAAGATATTAAAATTAAACGCAAACAGCAACGGATTTAATCATCAATGAACCGGGTCAATCAGATACACTCGATTCACCCGTGAATTATACTCCTTGCATGGCTTTTCCGGCAGTGATAGACATTATATATTAGATGGTTTGACAAAAACGGATGACCTGTTTCATTGTTATCTCCATTGCCAAATACATTTCGATATTTTAAAATTAGCGATCATATACGGCGTTAGGGCCTGGAAAAAATAAATTACCCCATCTTGCTGGTCTTTTGTACCGCCTTCTTTGTCGCGATGAAACGCACATATCTCGATATGCTTACTTCATCGCGCCTCGAATGCGGAAGCAAAATCCTTCGCCATCTGGGATACTTTATTTCTTCCACGGCCCTTAATAAAAACAATATTCTGGAACCAGCTGATTTGTCTTTTTCCTTCAGTCTTCAGCCTTCCACCTAAACCCCTAAAAAAATTCTCTCTCATGTTTGGATGGCACGGCAACATACTCCGAATTGACCTGAACCGAAAATCGTTCCATATCGATTCACTGGACACGGAATCAGGCCGGAAATTTCTTGGCGGCAGGGGGCTGGCCGGAAATTTCTTAAAAGATTACATCACCCTCTCCTATGATGACCCGGAAATGCCGGTTCTTTTCTTTACCGGCCCCCTGGTCAACACAAAATCTCCAACTTCCGGCCGAATGACCATTATGTCGAAATCTCCTTTAACCGGCACCATCGGGGATTCTTCCGTGGGCGGATCATTTGGCACCATGCTCAAAAAGGCCGGATTTGACGGAATCATTATCTCCGGCTGTAGTGACCATTTGTGCGGAATTGAAATTTTCGACAATAAAATACAATTTGTCTCTGCAAACACATTAGCCGGACAAACGGTTTCCACGCTGAGCCGGATTCTAAAAGATAAAGGTGCCGCAGCAGTCATCGGACCGGCGGCAGAAAACGGTGTTCTGTATTCCAGCATCATGATTGACGGACATTATACGGCCGGACGCATGGGACTGGGACTTAATCTGGCTTCAAAAAACATTAAGTACATCACTGTCAAAGGCACCGGCAAAACACGGGTGGCAGACCCGGTTGCACTGAAAAATGCCAGTGAAGATATCTTCCGACTGGTTTCCGCATCCCCTGCCCTGATGGGAGAATACGGCATATCCAAATTCGGCACCGGCGCGCTCTATGACCTTATGAATGCCCGGCATATGATGCCTTCCTTTAATTTTAAAAAATCCCGTTTTGAACACGCGGCATCTTTAAATGCCCCGGCTTTTCATCACCGATTTGCACCGGAAAGCACCGGCTGCCGGGGATGTCATATCCGGTGTAAAAAAATGACCGCAGATGGCCGCCCGATTCCGGAATTTGAATCCATGTCCCACTTTTCCGCCCTGATCGGCAACTCGAATATGGATACTGTAATGGCGGCAAATCAATTCTGTAATGATCACGGCATGGATACCATCTCTGCGGCATCCACCCTGGCCTGCTATTTTGAGCTGACCGGCAAACACCCGGCAACAGAAAATATCATTGCCCTGCTCTCCGACATTGTATTTCAAAGGGGCATCGGCGAACAACTGGGCAAAGGATCGGCAAGATTTGCCGACGCTTTCGGATTTCCGGAAGCGTCCATGACCGTTAAGCGCCTGGATCTGCCGGGATATGATCCACGCGGCGCATACGGCATGGCCCTGGCTTATTCAGTCGCATCGCGCGGCGGATGCCATCTGCGAGCGTATCCGGTTAGTCACGAAATATTAAGAAAACCCGTTCCCACGGACCGTTTTACGTTTGCCGGAAAAGCCCGAATAATCAAACTTCAGGAAGATATCAATGCGGTGGCAGATTCGTTGACTGCCTGCAAATTTATTTTCTTTGCCGCAACCCTTGAAGAATACGCAAAAGTCTATTCAGCGGTCACCGGCATGACTATTTCCAGCCAGGAACTGATGAAAATTGGGGAGCGCATCTGCTATCAGGAACGCATCATGAACGCACAAAACGGATTTACAGCAAAAGATGATGATTTACCGGCCCGGTTTTTTGATGTATCAAAAGTCATTGATGATGATAACCCGCCCAAACCAATCAATCGCGAGGATTTCTTAAAAGCCCGGGCTGCCTATTATGTGGTACGGGGGCTTGATGAGAATGGAATGCCGACCAGGGAAAAGGCTGGGGCGTTAAGCTTGATGACTAAGTAATTATTGAACGAAAACCTCTATATTCAGGTTGTCATTACGAGGAGTGAGGAACGAACGACGAAGTAATCCCCTGGCATTTATGGGATTGCTTCGGTCGTACCTCCCTCGCAATGACAGAAAAGTTATCACTGAGGCACTTTCCATTCAAGCACTAAGTAGGCCGGGTTCCTTACCCAACGAATAATAAATGGCATTTGTCGGGAAAGAATCCCGACCTACGATTTTTAAACATCAATTAAGAAATTATTTTTTACACAGGCAACAATAGTAAACAATGGAACAAATTTTTAAAACATATCTGAACAAAATGATTAGCAACGGCCTGGTAGACGATAACAATGCCCTGTTAGGTCTTGCCGATGCAACGCTTGACTGGAGTCATCCGGTTGATCCGGCATGTGAAACACTTGCGCCGTTGTTTGATCATCTGAATATCAACGCGTTGATATTTGCAAAACCTGCCGAGCCCTACTGGACCATCATTGATTATCTGGCACAGAATTCAGTGGGTCCTATAACGCCCAATGACTGTGAAACCCGGACATTTCTCCATGACCTGCCGGTGGCGGATAATTTAACCGCTGAAGCGTTAATCCCGATCCTGAGACATAGAAAATCAGCAATTGTCAAAAATCATGGGATCGTCACGTATGGCACGGTCAGCCTGGAACAGCCGTTTGTTACTTTTTCATCGGTCTGTTTTGCCTGTTTTGTAAAATTTTTCTCAGATTTCCTGCTTGAATCGAAATCCGGAAAACTGAACACTGAAAAGCAAAAAATTTTTGAATCAGTGAACGCACTGCTTCCTGAAGTCACCCAAATCCAACCACCAAAACTTACTCAGGGTCCTTTTACCAATGAGAACGACATATTTCACGCCATCAGCCAGGCAGGCAAGCAGGTGGTGGACCTGGGACTGGTGGATTCAAGTTTCGGCAATATTTCCTATTGTGCCAATGATATTTTATACATCAGCCAGACCGGCAGTTTTTTAGACGACCTGGCAGGTTATGTCGATCCTGTCCCGCTTGACGGATCATCCTGCGCCGGGATGACCGCTTCCAGTGAATTAACCGCTCACATGGCCATCATTGAACAAACCGGCTACCGGGCCATTTTGCACGGGCACCCGAAATTTTCTGTAATTTTATCCATGGATTGCCATGTTGAGTGCTGTGAACACCGAGGCAACTGCCATAAATACTGTCCTCACAAAAGGGATGTATGCACCATCCCGGTGGTTTCCGGCGAAGTTGGCACGGGTCCCTATGGCCTTTGCCGCACGGTCCCCAATGCACTGCATGAAGGGGCCGGCGTTATCGTCTATGGCCACGGTGTATTCACCGCAGATGATACGGATTTCAACCATGCCCTTTACAAGCTCATTGACATTGAGCGCCAATGCCGAATAGAATATTTTAAAAACTTTTGAAAGGAAAAGTAATGACCGGGTTTGAAAGTGTTGAAGATGTTCAGCAAAAACTTGAAAGTGTCGATTATATCCCGTCACGGGAAATCGCCACGATTGTATATCTGGCAGTAGCTACCCAAAAACCGATCCTGGTGGAAGGACCTGCCGGCGGCGGAAAGACCGAACTGGCCCGGGCGATTGCCCGCTGCCTGAACCTGCGAAAAATCCGCCTGCAATGCTATGAAGGTCTGGATGAAGCAAAGGCCCTGTATGAATGGGAATATGCCAAGCAGCTGCTATATACCCAGATGATCAAAGAAAAAATCAATGACTTGATCTCCGCTTCTTCATCCATCTCCGAAGCGGTTGATAAAATCGCTGAACAGGAAAATGCTTTTTTTTCCGAACGGTTTCTGCTGGCACGCCCTCTGCTGCAGGCCATTACATCGGATGACCAGGTGGTTCTTTTAATCGATGAAATTGATAAATCCGATCCGGAGTTTGAAGCATTTTTACTTGAATTGCTGGGTGACTTTCAGGTGTCGATTCCTGAACTGGGCATCTGGAAAGCCAAACAGATTCCCATTGTGATACTCACTTCCAACAATTACCGGGACATGAGCGATGCACTCAAGCGCCGGTGCATCCATCTTTATATTGATTATCCGGAAAAAGACCTTGAAAAAAGAATTGTTAAGTTAAAAATCCCCGGGATTGAAGAACGCCTGGCCGACCAGCTGGTGGAAACCATCAATAATATCCGGGATCTGGATCTTAAAAAACGGCCCTGCATTTCAGAAACCATTGACTGGGCCAAGGCCCTGATGGTGCTTCAGGTCAACGATCTGTCTCTGGAAGTTCTGTCCGACACCATCAATGTAATCTGCAAATACCAGGTGGATACGATGATGGTGAGGGACTCGATGGACAAAGTACTGAAATAGAATGCTTAATCTTATTTTAAATTTTGTATCTGCCTGCAGGACCTCTGATCTTCGGGTATCAACCGCTGAGGTGATTGACAGCGTCCGGCAGATGGAACTGGTCAATGTGCTGGATGAAGACCAGTTCCGTTCGGCTTTGCGCGCCAACTTTGCTAAAAGCAGAAGAGAACAACGCGATTTTGACCGGTTGTACAATCTTTTCTTTCATGACATGCGGCCGGATGCAGAACTCGATCCGGAAAATACCAACAAAGATGAAATGCGCAAAGCGCTTGAGCAGATGCGTCAGGAAGCCGGTGAAGATGAAATCAGCGAGGCGATTTTTGATTTTCTGGGCGGAGACCCGATTCCTTATTTAAAAGAAATCCAGAGACTGGAAACCCAGAAGGAAGAAGCATCCAAAGCATTGAAATCCAACCTCAGCCAGCTATCCAGCCGTCTGGAGGTCATGCTCCACATTAACAAGACCCGAAACCGTCTGCTCCAGTTCCAGGGGAGCAACCAGGCTGACGGCCAACCCGGAAAAAACCAGGGTATGGCATCCCACATGATACAACGCCTGGAAGTGGCCAACCGCATGCTCACCCAGGAAACACGCCCTTACAATGACGGTCTTAAACAGGTCAATATGTATGACAAAAAGTATTCCGGCCTGGGTGAACGTCCATTTTCCAACCTGACGGAAATCGAAATCGAACAAATGCGCACTGTCATTGGTCAGCTGGTTCGCAAAATGAAAGACATCATGAGCCGCCGTTACGCGTCACGCAACAAGGGTAAACTGGATGTCAAAAAAACGCTTCGCAATGCCCAGCGCTATCTGGGTGTCCCTATTGAAATCTGCTACCGCCAGAGGCCCCTTCGGAAATCAAAAATTGTTGCCCTGTGCGATGTCTCCGGATCCGTATGGTCTGCCGCCCGGTTTATGCTGAATATGATCTACTCCATGCAGGACTGTTTTTCCGATGTAAAAAGTTTTGCTTTTGTCGCCGGCCCGACCAACATCACGGACATTTTTGAAAAGCATGAGGTCAACAAGGCCATTGAGAAAGTCATCACAGACACGAATATCAATTTTGACGCGCACACGGATTACGGCGAAATGCTGACCCAGTTTCACCGGGACCACCTCAATCTGCTGTCAAAAAAGACTACGCTCATTATTGTGGGCGACGCCCGCACCAACTATCACAATCCCTGCGAACAGCTTTTAGATGAGATGCGGTCCAAATGCCGCCGGGTTATCTGGCTGAACCCGGAACCGGAACAGTTCTGGGGCACCGGTGACAGTGAAATGAACACCTATAAAGCCTATTGCCACGAAGTAAGACCCTGCCGGAATTTGAATCAGTTGATTTACTTTATCGAAGACCTCGTCTTCTAAACAGGCAGTTGCTAAACGTCGCCTTTGCTTCCAATACTGCGTTGCATGTTTTTCTCAAAGCCTCACAACCAGGAGGTTACTCCGGTTTTCGAAAACCATGCGCCTTGTCTTGAAACCAAATTCTTGTTTTTCAAATACCTGTTAAGCCTTTAGGCAATCCATGCACAAACGAATTATGGCCGAAACGATGAACAAGGCCCGAATTATCTTGAAAAGCGGAAAGTAAAGCATTATTATTTCTTAAAATAACCTAAACTTAGGAATAACTAATTTTGTATTGCCTGTTATAAATATAGAGGAAAATTCAATGGACGTCAGAAAAGTATCATCAAAATCTCAAATAACCCTGCCAAAAGAATTTGCAGGTAAACTTGTATCAATTGAAAAGCTGTCAAACGGGGTGCTTCAGATAAAATCAGGTGAATTTATTCCGGATTCAGAAAAAGTATTTCATACTGAAAAATTTAATAAAAAACTGAAAGCATTTGACGAATGGATAGACAATCATGATCTTCATGAAACCGACATTGAAAACACAAATCAAGGGAATAAGTCATGAAAGTCAGGCTGGATTTAAACTTTCCGGCATTTCAACAAGAATGGTTTGCACTTTCAAAAGAGGACTTTGTTTCTACAAAGAATACACTTAAAAAAATCATATTAATGGATTGGAACCAGATTTATAATGACAAAGGCCTCAGGTGGGAAAAAATTCATTCAATGACGACTCCCGGAGAACGGGCCTTATATTCCATTCGTTTGAGTAAAAAATTCAGGGCAGTTGTTTGTCGTGAAAAAGATTTTATGGTTTTCATCTCTCTTCATCCAGACCATGACTCTGCCTATCGCATTTAGTCCGCTTTTCTAAAACCAATCTTGAATATTAATTTTACAAGCCGTTTCCGTTTCTTTGTTTAAAAATTTTTTAAATGTCTTCACCAAAGGCAATCCATGCTGAACCTGCCCGAATCAAGATTTGAACAAAAACGATTAAAGACGTTATACCGGCAGCACAATGTGTCGTTGCCGGGCAATCTGCTTGTTGCAGTTTGTGTGGTGATCCTGTTTTGGCGGCAAATCCCGACCTTGTTTCTGTGGTCATGGTTTTTTGCCATGCTATTTATCCTTTTAATCCGCCTTCTCATTCTCCGCCAATATGAATCGCAAAAAGAGGCTACGCTTTCACCAAAAATCTGGTTTCTGAGATGCGGAATCGCCGTAACTGCAAACGGTATCTTGTGGGGGATTCTGGGTGTCTATACCAATTACACTGCCCCGCTGGTCTATTTATCTATTATTCTGATCATATTAGCCGGCGTAGTGGCCGCTGCTGTTGCAATCAACTCGGTTTCCATCCCGATCTTTTTTGGATTCGCCTTGCCAGCACTGATACCTGTCAGCATATCCCTTGTAATCAGCGGAGAGTTTGATCGGATTGTCTTTGGCACCCTGACGCTCTTATATTTGGGGGTCATGGCGCAGTCGGCCAAACAATCAAACAAAGTTATCTTAAAATCAATGACTTACCGATATGAGAAACTACAGCTGCTGGATGACCTGCAAAAAGAAAAAGCCCAGGTCATGGATTTAAATAAACAACTGGGCCTTGACATTGAAAAGCGCAAACAAACGGAAAAAGAAAAAGAACGCCTGATCAGTGAGCTTCAAAAAGCCTTATATGAAGTTAAAACATTAAGCGGACTGATTCCGATATGCGCTCATTGCAAAAAAATCAGGGATGACAGCGGATACTGGAACCAGATTGAATCTTATATTCACAAACATTCGGATGTGGATTTCAGTCACAGTATCTGCCCGGATTGTGCTAAAAACTTATACCCTGACATGGATCTTTATGATGATTAATTTAAAAACGCTGATGGTGAATGCCTCGTCTTCTTTTTATAGGATCGAGCGCTTCAGTTTGGGTGATTTCTGGGGGCCGGTGGATCTGGGCCTTCATTTAAGCCGTAAATTCAACAGCCTGAATATCGGGACCGGACTTTGGGCAGGGTCGATCATTCCCGGATCCAACCGCCTGATGTTCACGGGTTTTTCCCCCTGCTGGGGCGGTTTTTATATTTCTTCCATGGGAGGGGCCGGGCTTGTTTTTGACAACCTGGGCATCAATATGCTGTCTGTTGTCGGCAAGGCACAATCGCCATCCATTCTTTATCTCAACCGGGTCCATGGAGAAGATATTCATGTGGAAATTCATCCGGTTAATATAGCAGAAATCTGGCAAAAGGGCCGGCGCGGGGTTTATTCACTAATGGATAAGACCCTTGACCGGTTCGGCGACCGCTATGAACGAGACCCGAGAATCCTTGCTGTCGGGCCCGCTGCCGAATCAACTGATTTCGGCGCCATCTGTTCCGTTCCGATCAGCAAAGGCGAACTCAGCGTCATTGATACCTGGGCCGGCCGGGGCGGATTCGGGAGCAAGCTCTTTAATGATCACGGCATTGTCGCCATTATTTACGGCGGCACATTCATTGATGAGGATTTCCGGGACCGGAAAGTGGCTGACAAGTGGTTTATCGATAAATACCAGATGAAGCTGGCTGCCAAAGATCTTGAGGCCACCACCAAATACCGGTTTGATCCGAAGTTCGATACCGGCGGTACTTTTGGCGTCAATTTCGCCAGCCTGGGCGGAAGCATGCTGTCATTTAATTATAAAAG
>JAQIBZ010000233.1 GCA_027858815.1 Desulfobacteraceae bacterium | reverse complement strand
GAAGGTCCTATGAATCCGGGCACAATGCATACGGTTACATTAGGTACGTCTGAACACCTGGGGCTTTATCGACTGGAACTCCAGATTACAGGGGGCAACGGCAAGTTGTCTATTTCAGGGTCCGGCTCAAATACAAAAACCAAAGAAGCCATAAAGATTGCTTTTGATTATTTTAAAGCCAATATCTCCAGAGTCAGTTCAATGAGCAAGGTGGGTGATCATGACTATCACCTGCATATCGTTGAAATGCACAATACAGGAGCTGCCACGGCGCTAACCCTGTGCAGCTTTATTTCATTTTGTTCCGGTCTCATGGGTAAACCGCTGCAAAAACAGATTGTCGTCCTTGGTGATATGAGCCTCGGCGGAACCATTGTCAACACCTCAAACCTGGCTGAAACCCTCCAGATGGCATTTGATTCCGGTGCAAAACGCCTGCTGATTCCCATGAGTAACGTTGGTGACATCCCGACAATCCCCGGCGAACTCTTTGCCAAATTCCAAACCAGCTTCTATTCCGATCCGGTAGATGCAGCGTTTAAGGCGCTGGGGGTGGAGTGATTTTTCAATTTTATTCTTATTCATTTGAAATTTATCTTGTCAGCTATGGAATATTGTCTGTGGTAATTGCCCTGATCTCTTCAGCTTCAGAACTGTCTTGATAAACCGCAGCATTGATAATTTCTTCTGCCGTGGCATCAAGATGAGAGATAAGCTCTTTGTCGAGTTCCTGAAATTCAGGCCATAATGTCTTGTCTACAAATGATTCAGAAACTTTTGCCATCACTGTTGTATGTCGCTGCCGAAAATAACGATACGGCTTGATATCGTAGCGTCTTAAAAGGGCAACCAGCAATTTTCTGGACCATGTGTTGTGTAAAGTGAATTTATATTCAATCGGCGGGTCCGCTTCCTGATATTGGGCGATTCTATCTTTGACCCGTTGTCTTGCATTATCCGCAGCAGTTCTTTCACCTGAATTTGTTGTTCCGCTATAAAGCGTTTCAATGTGTTTCAGCTTTTCAATTAATTTTTCAACATCTGTCATTATGTTATCACCGTTACGAAATAAGAAACATTTTGAGAATTACATTATCCACAAACCCAATTTTCTTTACCACATTTTATCAGTGATATAAAAAGGTTTTAATTCTTCATGGATTCTTTCATAACTGATCCTGCCTTAACATTTGCAGTATATCCTCATCATCAACCACACAAATCCTGATTTAAGATTCTCCCTTCGCAGATAGAAATAATAAGTATAACACTTGATTATTTCCATGGATGACAATCGTTATTACAGTTTTGCGGATAATGGAATTATCAATGACGTTTATGCTGAGATAAAAAAATGGAATAGCAGATTATGAGTTTCAGCGCGGCAGCATGAAGTGACTGCATGCAAGGCAAGAACCCTCAGATACGATTCGGCCACGCACAAGGGCGTGATGAAACGGAAATCGAAGTCGTATCAAGCATACCATTTCGTCAAATTATGTATTTTATCAGAGAATTGAAAAAAATAAATCTGATGTCGGAACTATCGTGGACTGACGAATTTAGAAGAATTGCGATATTGGTTTTGTAAAATCTCGAAATTCGTTTTTAAAGATTGCGTTTTTCGGCCGGCCAAAATCCGGGGATAGTGCCCGGTTCTCTATATTTTCGAGGGTTTGTTCGTATTCGAGTTCCGATCATGATCCAATGGCATATTTTATGCAGTCTTATCACCTATATTCCGGATGATGTGGATATGGCCGTGATTATTGTGCCAACGGAAAAAGTGGAAGCCGTTGTCAAACGGATTTGAGGGAAAGGGTCCCGGATATGTGTTTTCTGATGCGGATGTAAAAGTAATCGTTGCCGAAAAACAATGTCTTGATGACATCCGATGCGCTTTTCTAAAAAAAAAGAATGAGTTAGACTGATCTCATTTTTAACATTACAAAGCCGGAGGTGTTTTATGAGTGTTACAGATAATAACATTGACAGGGCATCCAAAAAAAACTCTGACGAAGCGCCACGAGCTCTGATCAGAAAAATGAAAACAGATAAATAACTCATGAATCGGCTTTGATATGGAATCCTATCATCAGGCAGCACTTTTTAGTCAGATGGCCCGTCCGGATTTTTATCCGCATCCGGCAGACGATATCGAGCAGCGGGAAACGCACATTTCCAAGGTGTTTCTGGCCGGCTGCTTTGTCTATAAAATAAAGAAACCGGTCAATCCGGGATTCCTTGATTTTACAACCCTGGAAAACCGGAAGTACTACTGCATGCAGGAATTACTCTTAAATCGGCGGCTGACCCACAATATCTATCTTGACGTGGTTGCCATTACTTTCAACGATGGCAAATATTGCCTGGACGGGCCGGGCAGGCCTGTTGAATATGCGGTGAAAATGCACCGGCTGCCGGATACTTCTTCTATGATTCATTTGCTGCGTAATAGTCGTATCAACGAAGAGGAACTTGGAATTTTGGCAAAAAAACTGGCCGGATTTTACGGCAATGCCATTTCCGATAGCCGGATAAATGATTTTGGCACATGGGAAACCATACGCACCAATTGCGAGGAGAATTTTAGACAAACAGAACAGTTTGCGCAAAAAATATTCGATGAACGGCTATTTAAGATTGTTCGATTTGCCATGAGCTCGTTTTTACATCGGAACAAACAACTTTTTGACAATCGGATTAAAGCAAAAAAAATTCGGGATTGCCACGGTGATTTGAGGACAGAGCATATATATTATACGGATGACGGTATTCAGATTATTGACTGCATTGAATTCAATGATCGTTTCAGGTTTCAGGATGTAGCCTCGGACCTGGCTTTTCTGGCTATGGATCTTGACTACGAGGGGTATGACAGGACCTCCGAGATTCTTTTAAATGCGTATGTCCGGTATTCCAAAGATTTTAATGTTTTTGTTTTAATTGATTTTTATAAGTGTTATCGCGCCATGGTTCGATTTAAGGTCAATTGTATCCGGCTGCAGGCCAATGACCTTTCCGAACAAAATAGGCACCGGCTGCTTGCAGGAATTGAAAAATATTTAAATCTTGCTTACCAGTATGCGATTCGTTTTACCCGGCCGACACTCTGGGTGGTTTGCGGCATGCCGGCGTCGGGCAAAAGCACGGTTTCTGAAGAACTTGCCGGTATATTCGGGATCAGGGTTTTTAATTCAGACGTGATTCGCAAGCAAATGATGGGTGCAGCGTCTCATGATCATTCAAACACACCATTTGAAACAGGTATTTATTCAAAAGGCATCACCGCACTTACTTACGGCAGGCTGTTGCTTTTGGCCCAAGAAGAGATTGAAAAAGGAGAATCCGTTATTTTAGATGCGACATTTAATACAGCGCATCATCGCAATGAGGCCAAACTTCTGGCAAAGGATATGGACGTGAACGTCATGTTTGTCGAATGTGTGGTGCCGGAAAATCTGCTGAAAAAACGATTGCTGTTGCGAAATAATAAACCATCGATTTCTGATGCCCGGATTTCTAATTACGCGTCTTTTCAAAAACAATTTGAGCCGTTGGCAGAAGTAAGTAATGAGCAACATATCATTATTTATACCCAAAATTCGTTGGATGAATGTATGCAACGGATTCTTAACCCGGATTTCTCACAAGCCGGAGCAGGTCAGGAACTGCGTTATTCATCCACATAAAAAAGGAGAAAAAAATGTTTAAAAATATTTTAACGGCAACAGACCTTGTCAGTGTTTTGGATCCGGTAGTGACGGCAGCGGCAATGGTTGCCCAAAAATACCAGGCAAACCTCCATGTACTCCATGTGATGGAATCAGCCCATGCGGATAATCGGTTGCTTGTAAAACATTTTAAAACCGGGGAGGAAATTGTTGCCAATGCGGATTATATAAAAACCGTTGAAAATGAAATTAGTAATACCTATGCCGGAATTTTGAAACCGTCCGTGAATTTTGAAATCAGTGTGACACCCGGGTTCCCATGGGAGGAGATTATCAGGTATTCAAGGCAGTTTAAAGCCGGACTGATTGTTCTCGGCCCGCATTCCGGCCGGGCATCGGAAAAAGGGTCCGTCAGGTTTGCGGGAAAGATCGGGAGCACCGTGGAAGGGGTCGTGATGCGGGAAAACTGCCCGGTCATGATCGTCAATCCGACGGCTCGAATAAACACCGCTGAATTTATGAAAATCGTGGTGGGCGTTGATTTTTCCATATCCTGTGAATGTGCTTTGTTGTTTGCCGTAGAACTGGCCCGGAAGTCCGGTGGAAAAATATTTCCTTATCACATGATTCCCGTAGTTCCGTATCCTAAATACAGCCGGGCGGATTATGAGGCGGATCTGGCGGCGGCAGGGGAGCGTCTTGAGAGATTCTGCGATAATTTTTTAAATGATGTTCCCCATGAGTATGATATCTGGGGTGGTGCGCTGCCGCATCAGGAAATCATAAAATGTGCCGTAAAAAATGATGCTGATCTGATCGTCATGGGGTCTCATACAAAAAAAGCGGATGGGAAATGGTATGCCGGCAGTGCGGTGGAACGGACCGGTTTTCGGTCAAACTGTCCGGTTATTGTCGTTACTGATCCGGATGCATTGCTGGCATGGGATGAAAGCCTGTTGCCGGAATCACAAATAGGAAAAGACAAGGATCGACTGATTCATGTTTTCCATCCTCATTCAAAACATTAAACCGGGCCGTTTTCTTTGTTTGGAATCAATTTTAGAATAATTTGTCAAAACGATAGGCGCCATATGAAATTTAATAAAATTATCGAAATTGCCAGGAAAAAATCAGAAGTCAGGTTCAACGAAATAAGAGAGCAATTATCCATCCCTTTTTTCCGGACCCAGGAACAGATACACTGGAACGGGAGTCCCAAAAAAAATATCGTTTTCAGTGTGGATAAAAAGAGTCGTTTTTTATATTAAAGAGTATTTACGATGCATTTTATTTTGATAACTCTTTAAAAAAAATTCAATTTCATTTATCTTTTATTTTTGATCCATTTAAAATTCAAATGAAAAATCGGCTTTAGTCATCGTTTCGGCCAATATCCGGGTTTTGGCAGCCCCCTGTGGTTGCCCTATGACCAGGGTAAGCACAGGGGCTTTACCCCTACAGGATGGCCGAAACGATGATCAAGGCCGAAAAATCACTCAATCAAAAGGATTCAAAATGAAAAAGATAAGTATCGTTTGTCTGTTTATAATGGTTTTATCGGTTGGCATTGCTCATTCTGAACCAGCACAAACAATGAAATACCTTATGAATGAACCGCTAACGATGTTTGAATGGGGGATGTATCAATTAAAGATTGATATTGATGATTATTTGGGGGGGATAATTGGACAGAATACGGATTCAGAAAAAAAAGAAAAAAAAACATTAGAGTATGT
>JAQIBZ010000198.1 GCA_027858815.1 Desulfobacteraceae bacterium | reverse complement strand
CGCCGATACCCAGTGCATAGATAATTTTTAAAAATATATCGAGGTTCAGATCCATAAAAGTCCCTTTTCGTTAATCTATATTGAGCGTTGAATCGATTTTTAGAGCTTTTTTTTTAACTGGCTTTATAATAATTAAATATTTAAACCTCGGCCCTGAATTAGATAATTCTGCCGACAACCAGCGTAATTTTTAGCCCGCCGTGAAAAAGATCATGGGTCGTTATTTTAAAAGGGAATTTTTTAACAAGATGTTTATCCGGAACAAGAATTGCCGTTTTCCAGCCCTTGAAATCTTTTTTTAGTTTTTTGCCAATATCCGCAAACAAAGTATCAATACTGTTTCTGTTTTCCAACCGGAGGCCGTAAGGCGGATTTAATGTGATCAGTCCCGCAGATTTTTCCTTGTTCATCCCATGAATTTTTTCCGGGTAAAGATCAAAAAAATCTGATGAGAATACGCTGATCGTCTCTGAAAGATTATTTTTTACGATAACTTGCTGCAATTTCCGGCTGTTTTCCGGATCAATATCTGATGCAAAAATCATCGGCCCATATACCGGTACCGGCATCAAACTTTTTTCCGCTTCCCGCCGGATATGTTTCCACCGGGATGCCTTAAAAGCCGGCCAGTCCATAAATGCAAATTCCCGAAACCATCCGGCCGGAATATTATTGGCGATCATAGCGGCTTCTAAAGAAAATGTCCCTGTGCCGCACATGGGGTCGATTAAAGGCTCGACCGGCTGATATCCGGCAAGGCAAAGAATCGCAGCGGCAATGGTTTCGCGAACCGGAGCCTGTCCTCCCTGAATTTTTAAGCCCCTTTTATGGAGCAGCATGCCGGTGCTGTCGATAGATACGGTAAACTGATCATTTTCTGCACGGATAAAAATCTGCTGGATGCGCCTGTCAGCATCCTTGTGATTTTTTCCGGATTCATCCGCTGATGTATCTAACCGTTCTTTTATGTTTGCTTTAACCCTTTCTGCAATGGCATCTGTATGAATCAGTCGGGAATGTTTTGATGTGACGTTTAGTTCGATGAGCGCATTTTTTTGAAGATAAAGCTCCCATGGAAAACGGATAAGTTTTTTTTCAAGCTGGCGAAAATTTGATGCAGCAAAGGTGTCCAACCGCATGAGTATCCTGTTTGCTGTTCTCAGTTTGAGATTTGCCAGGTAACAATCATGGAGGCGGCCGCTAAATTCGATGCCGCCGTTACTTACGATAGTATCTGCCATGGGGATTCCAAGCCGGGAGAGTTCATTAAAACAGATCTTTTCAATACCGGGAAGGGTGGATATAAAAAAAGAATGGGTTTTTCCCTGTACATGCCGCTTAATGCGTTTTTCAATATTTCCGGTATCATTCATTGTATTTATATTCTCAGTTGAGTTTTTAATTTTGTATGGTTAAAATGGGTATAATATCTTAAATACAAAATAGAAAGAAACTGTTTAAAAATTCTAGTTAGGGGACCAGGAGGCGAAAGAATATCGGTAAATGATAATTAAAAAAATTATATCCGGCGCACAAACAGGGGCGGACCGGGCGGCTCTTGATTTTGCGATTAATAATGACATTCCGCACGGTGGCTGGGTGCCCAAGGGCAGAATCGCGGAAGACGGGATTGTCCCCGCACATTATGAAGTTAAAGAAGCGCCGACTTCTGAATACAGCCGGCGCACGGAATTGAATGTGATTGATTCGGACGGAACATTGATTCTCAGCCACGGAGAGCTGTCCGGCGGTTCGGCGCTGACTGAAAAGTTGGCTGAAAAACATCAAAAACCCTGCCTTCATATCAATTTAAACCATAAGCCGGAATTTCAGGCAACAGTGGATATCACCCACTGGATCAGCACAAACGGTATTGAAATATTGAATGTTGCCGGTTCCCGGGCCAGCCATGATCCAAAAATTTATATGTCGACGTTGAGTATTCTTGAAACTGTTTTATACCTTGGCATCATCGAAGATAAAATGCCGGATTTTATTAACCGGCCTTATGGAATAGACGATCTGTCCACCATACAAGAACTTCCGGAAACAGTGGCGCAGGTTGTAATGCAGCTGATCGCTGAATTGCCGCTCAAAGACAAGACCCGTCTGGCGGCAATGTCGGAGACAGATTTGAATTTTCTCCACCCCTCTCTGGGAGTGTATATTAAAACTAATTATGGGATATTAAACGGAAATGATAAATTGATGGCATCCTGCAGGCAGAATTCAGACAATCCGGGGCTGGATGAGGATGGGGCTGCTTTAATTATTATAAAGAATCTGTGGGAAAGTTTAAAAAAAACGCATCGCATCCGGCGAGTCAAATAATGTC
>JAQIBZ010000158.1 GCA_027858815.1 Desulfobacteraceae bacterium | reverse complement strand
CCTCTAGTTCTGCTTGTTCTTTCAGGTCTTCTGCCTGTTCAAATTGATCTCCCTGCTGTACGTGATCGTCTTCAATATCTTAAAAATCAATATCCTCCTCTTTGTCTTCTTCATCGTCTTCTTCTATTGTTTCTCCAACCAGTATATCTTCTTGCCCTATCTCGCCAGAACCGAGATCCTCAAGCCCAATCTCCTCTTCTTCCAGATCGGATGTCGACTCCAGATCATCAAGCGTAATTTCACCATCATCCTGATCAATATCGTCAAAAGACAGAATCTCGGAATCATCTTCAACCGTTGCCTTTGCGCCAAGATCACCAAAATCCAGGACTTCATCATCATCGTCGTCGTCGTCTTCCAGCAAAGTTCCCAAATCAAGCACGTCTTCATCCGCAACACCGGATGCCAGGGCATCCAAAGAAAGGATATCGTTATCATCCTCCTCCAGTGCCGCCATCATAATTTCGGGCTCTGCAAAACCGTCTTCCATATCATCCAAATCGGAATCCACAGTAGCAAACAATCCTTTTGAAGTTTCCTCTTCCGAAGTTGACATTGATATTTCGGCTGTTTCCAGAGATATCTCTGACTCAAGATCACTGAATTCATCGTCAAACTCATCGCCAATCTCATCATCGAATTCATCGCCAAGGACATCATCAATTTTTTCTTCAAGACTCTTATCTAAAGCAAAATCAGTAGATTTTTCATTCTCTATCGTTTTCGGATAAGCGATAAATACTTGCTGGCATTTAGAACACCTGACTGTTGAACCTGTTTCATTGATTAGGCTGGTTTTAATTTTAAAACTTGTACCGCAAGCCTCACAGGTAATAATCATTTTATTTCCTCGCTGCTTATAAATTTAGGTGATAAAGTGCCGGCAAATTTCTGTATTTTTCCGCATAGTCAAGACCATAACCCACAAGAAATCCACCTTCAACCGAATAACACGCGTAATCTGCTTTATAATCGACTTCACGGCGCTCATGCTTATCAATAAACGTACAAACCCGAATACTTTCAGGATTAAACGATTCCAAATGTTTAATAAGTTTTGTAATAGTCAAACCGGTATCTATGATATCTTCAACAACCAGAAGATTCTTACCATTTAATTCAGAAGAAATATCACTCCGCAACTGAACATCACCGGATGACGAATCTCTATTTCCGTAACTTGAAAATTGAATAAAGTCAATCTCAACCGGAATAGTTAATTTTCTCGCAAGATCTCCTAAAAAAACAAATGCGCCTTTTAGTACACCAATTAAGACAAGTCGTTTATCTTTATACTCTTCAGAAATCTTTTGAGCCACTGAACTTATTAACCGGTCAATTTCTTTCTCAGTTAGAACTTTAATTAATTCCGACATATAATTTCAAATTCGATACGTACTATTTTTAATTGTTCAAACAAGTCCAATATTCATCATCGCATATCAATGTTTGACACCAGCTCCCAATCAGATAAGAATGTCTAATACAGGTAACAAAACGAAAAAAGATAAATATCTGAAACGGAAAAAATCTCAACAATATGAATAAATTATCGCTGTACTACATCCTCGTTCCTTTGGGAAATGGACCTCAAACCCATTAATAGCAAATTTGTTATATATTGAACCTATCCTTTTGTCAATAAATTTAATGTATTCCTGAGATCGATTAATTTTTAAACGGGTAGAATAAATTTTGTTAGTTTATTTAAAAAATTTTCAAATTGTTTCTATAATTATTTCACGCGTTGTGTCAGTACTTTAACTACATAAAAAGGCCGACATCCAGAACAATGTCTGACTGTCGGCCTCAAAATTAGTAATTATTTCAATACCGCCACCTATAAATTCTACAATCCTTCTTTAGCAAGATTTTCAACTAGTTGCTTTTGCTTTTTACTTAATTTCTTCGGCATTGTCACAAAAATTTCAACATACAAATCACCAATGCCGCCACCTTTTATATGAGGGATGCCGTTTCCGGAAAGCCGCATCTTGCTCTTATGTTTTGTTCCCGGCGGGATTTTTAAACTAAGCTGCTTTCCATCCAGCGTTGGGACTGAAATCTGCGTGCCAAGCAATGCCTCGGTTAGCTTAATCTCTCTGTTTAAAAATAAATCAAATTCTTTGAGTTTAAAATCCGGATCATCCAGAATTTTCGATTTTATATAAAGATCACCGGCGGGACCGCCATATGGACTGGGTTGACCGCGACCGGCAAGCCGCAGTTTTTTCCCGGTAATCATTCCTTTGGGGATTTTAACGGCTATTGACTCCGTGCCGCCGGAAGGATCCTGAAAAGACAAATTTTTTGATGTTCCGGTGAAGATATCAGAGAGGGTAAGCGAAATTTCATATTCCATATCCGAACCTTTTGGCGGGGCGGCCTGCTGCTGCCTTCCGCCACCGAACATGGATTCCGGGTTAAATGAAAAACGTTTTCCGCCGCCGCATCCCTTGCTGCCTCTGGAAAAAGAGCCGCCGCCAAAACCAAACTCTTTTAAAATATCCTCTATGTTGGAGCCCCTGAAAATATCTTCCTGAGAAAAATTCTGAGAAAACCCCTCAGAGCCATATGTATCATATTTTTTGCGCTTTTCCGCATCACTTAAAACCGCATAGGCTTCACTGATTTCCTTAAATTTGTCTTCCTTTGCCTTATCCCCGGCAGCATGATCCGGATGATATTTCAATGCCAGTTTTCGGTATGCTTTTTTAATATCACCTGCGCTTGCCTCTTTACCAACACCAAGGCTTTTATAATAATCCTTCTGGGCCATTGTATCTATTACCTACCTTCTTTGCTTAATTTAAATGCTTTGCTAAACTACCTGATTCATACATTAAAAAATAAGACAGTTGCTGAAAATGTCAAGAATCATGCCCGATCAAGCTCTTTTTTATACATTTCAATTTATGCCGATTATGCCGACGATTAGATTAGAATTACTTACCGGGCCTGGCTTTTAGCCCGATCATCAAAACAGAAAGAGCCACCGGCGTCATTCCGTCAATCCGGGATGCCTGTCCTAACGACAACGGCCGGATTGCTGATAATTTTTCCTTTAATTCATTGGACAATCCGTGCAACACCGTAAAATCAAAATTTTCCGGAATTTTTTTATTTTCAAGATCGTTGAACTTTTCAATTTCCTTTAACTGCTTTAAAATATAACCCTCATATTTTATTTCAATTTCCACCTGCTGAACCACCCGATTATCTAAAGGCGCTTCTGGGGGTGCAAATGTACTTACCAATTTGTAATCCAGCTCACTTCTTTTGAGCAGCTGATCAAGATGTACGCCATTGTCAATGGGCATAGATTGATGATTCTCCAGATACTGATTGACATCCGGGACAGGCTTCATCACAACTTTGCGAACCCGATTGATTTCATCATTAATTTGCTTCTGCCTTTCCTTAATGTCTTTTACCGTATCCGCATCCACCAGGCCCAGGGCATGACCGATTTCAGTTAACCTGAGATCCGCATTGTCCTCCCGAAGCATCAGCCGGTATTCTGCCCGTGACGTAAACATTCGATACGGCTCTTTTGTTCCGCGGGTAACCAGGTCATCCACCATCACTCCCATATACGCCTGGGATCGGCCCAGAATAAATGCCGGCCGTTTTTGAACATTGCATGCTGCATTGATACCCGCCCACATTCCCTGGGCGGCCGCTTCCTCATAACCCGACGTGCCGTTAATCTGGCCGGCCATAAATAGCCCTGATACGTTTTTGGTTTCCAGCTTTGGGGTCAGATGCACCGGATTTACATAATCATATTCAATAGCGTATGCCGGCCGCATAATTTCAGCAGACTCAAGCCCTTCCACCGAACGAACCACTTGAAGCTGAATTTCTACGGGCAGACTGTTTCCAAGGCCACTTGCATAAATTTCTTCCGTATCAACCCCTTCGGGTTCCAAAATCAACTGATGGCTGTCCCGGTGCGGAAACTTCATCACTTTATCTTCAAACGACGGGCAATATCGTGCCGATGTGCCGGTTATCTGTCCACTATAAAGAGCTGATAATTTGATATGTTTCTGCACAATCTGAATGGTTTTTTTCTCAATACGACCAATATAACTGGGCATATGAGACATTTCAAACCCTTTAGAAAAAAACGAAAAGGGTTCTGCCGGATAATCACTGTCTTGTTGGGTCATTTTTGAAAAATCGATACTTGCGCGATGCAGCCTCGGGGGGGTCCCGGTTTTAAGCCGCCCAAGATTAAACCCCAGATTTTTCATACTTTCAGCAAGGGCATAAGATGCAAACTCACCGGCACGGCCGGCTTTAAAGGACCTTGATCCGATATGTACCCGCCCGCTTAAAAAAGTTCCGGTCGCCAGAATCACCGTTTTTGCCTCAAACCCATAACCCGTTTGATCCAAAATGCCGACGACGCGACCGCCTTCAACCACCAGTTCATCCACCCGAGCCTGCTTCAAATCAAGGTTAGGTGTTTGTTCAAGCACTGATTTCATGGCGATGTGGTAGCGATTTTTATCATTCTGGGTGCGGGAAGAATGCACCGCCGGCCCTTTTTTAGTGTTGAGTTTGCGGTAATGGATAGCGGTCTTATCTGTTATTTTTGCCATTTCTCCGCCAAGAGCATCAATCTCTTTAACCAGTTGTCCTTTTGCCATTCCCCCTATCGACGGACTGCAAGGCATTGCCGCAATTTTATCAAGATCAATTGCCATCAAGAGCACGCGGCACCCCATCCTGGCCGCTGCCAGTGCTGCTTCACAGCCGGCATGACCTGCCCCGACAACGATGACATCATATTTTGTTGGATAAACAGCCATATCTCAATTCTTTCAAATTCAATAAACAAGTAAAATCAGATGCAGATGGCAAAGAAAAAAGTTTCAAATACAAGGCGCACAAATTCTGAGGAATGAGGCGTAGCTCGCCTACTCCGCAGTGACGAAGAATGCAGTGCAACACAGAATTTGAACTTTTTAAGAAGCCATCTTGTAATCATTGCGACAAGCGCCTTACCTATGGTATGGCATACCAGAAAACACAAGAGATATAAAAACAAAATTAATATCTTCTCCATATAAAAGAATCAATACCTATACACAATTATGAAAAACAGATTTTACGATTTAAATACTTATTTTAAAAATATTTTTGGACATCGGGTGCACAAGATTACAGTGGATGCGGGAATGTCATGCCCCAACCGGGATGGAATGATTTCCACGACCGGATGCATTTACTGCAATGCCAGCGGCTCAGGAACCGGCTTTTTCCAAAAAGGCATTTCCGTTACCGACCAAATTTTAAATGCCAGAAAATATGTAATAAAACGGTATAAAGCCAAAAAATTTATTGCTTATTTTCAAGCCTTTACAAATACTTATGCACCGGTTGACAGGCTCAAACAGCTCTATGATGAAGCGTTGGCCATTGAAGAAGTGGCCGGACTTTCCATTGGAACACGGCCGGACTGTGCCAATGAAGAAATCCTGACGCTTTTGCAGGGATATGCACAAAAATATCTGATATGGATTGAATACGGACTTCAATCCGCTCATGACGCAACGCTTGTTAGAATCAACAGGGGGCACGACTTTAATACATTTGAAAAAGCGGTTAAAGCGACACAAAACAGGGGCATCAACATCTGCGCCCATGTGATCTTCGGCCTTCCGGGTGAGTCAAAAAAACAGATGCTTGAAACCATAAATATTCTTTCGCAAATGGGAATTGACGGTATCAAGTTCCATTTGCTGTACGTGATTAAAGGAACACAAATGGAAACCATTTTTAAACAAGGAACTTACCAATGCCTATCTCAGGAAGAATATATTGATACCTTATGCGAAGCCCTGACATATCTTCCAGAAAACATGGTGATTCAGCGATTGACCAGCGACCCCCATCCCAGAGAACTGGTTGCCCCTCAATGGGCTATAAAGAAAAAGGAAACCATTGAACTCATCAAGAAAACCCTTGAGGAAAGGGATCTGTATCAGGGAAAGTATTTTATTGGGTCAAAACAACCGCCTGATCCGGATGGTCGATAACCTCCTTTAAAATATCACCGCAAAGGGTTTTTGCTACAATTTCAACAGATCCTTCATAATCACCCAAACCGAATATCGGCGCCAGTGCATCCTGGCTTCCGCTGCCCCGGCCGGCAGTTACTTCCCGGACCTGTTGTTTGCTGCCATATTTTACCGTGACTCGACAGCCTATGCCGAACCGGTTGCATTGTGTATCATAAATTTTCACCTTGACCCAGTGATTGCTATTGCCGTTGTTCTTAAACAAATGAACGCCATCAGCGCTTGCAACAAGCAGATCAGCAAACCCGTCATTATCAAAATCCGCAAATGCAGATCCCCAGGAATTTCCTACCCGCGTGCCGGACATCCAGCTGATATCCGTAAAAAAGCCCTTCCCGTCATTCTGGTAAAGATGCGAATAACGGCCGGGATAAATAGATGACATGTAAAGATCCAGGTCTCCGTCATTATCTATATCCCTTAGGGCGGGGTCTGAGTTTGTTTCTTCAAAAAGAATACCGGATTCCTTATATTGATCCGCAAACTGATAATCCGGCAACCCCTGGCTCATCAGCATCATATTGACATCTGAAAACTCAATATACCGGGGATGGGCAAGATTTGTGATAAAAACATCCAGGTTGCCGTCATTGTCCAGATCTCCGCTCACCGGCCCGACAGAATGCCCAAACGCCCCCTCCGTCTCATACCCCCTCATGCCAAATACGTCAGCAGACTCAGTCAATACGGACTGATTGTTTAACCATAAAAAATTAGGATCCAGGCGGTAATTGGCCACAACAATATCGCAAAAGCCGTCCATGTTGATATCCGTCCACGTCACCCCACGCCCGCACATGGCCTCATCCGTTTTAATTCCCGCAACGTCGGTGATATCTTTAAACCGGCTGCCGGAAATATTTTTATACAACCGGTCATGATTGCCAATGGCCCTCATCACGCCCCATGTTTCATAGTTTGCCACGTAAAGATCCAGAAACCCGTCATTATCCAGGTCTCCCCATGCAGCGGCTTCCGTTTGCATTGGGGCTGCAATATCCGGTAGAATTGCCGTTTGGTCGGAAAACAATCCTTTTCCCATATTCTCAAACAGGTGATTTTTGCTACGGCCGGTGATGAAAATATCCGGCAAACCGTCATTGTTGTAATCCCCCCATATCCCGCCATTTGTTTTTTTCAGCCGATCTAACCCGGACGTATTCGTTGTATTGATAAACCTACCGTCACCCGCATTCTTAAAAACAAGGTTTCCGTCCAGCAGCAGGTCATCAAAGCCGTCCTGATCATAATCCCCCCAAGCCAAACGCTTAGCTTTTACATTGCCCAGTCCGGCGGCTTCCGTCACATCTGAAAAATAAATATTATTTTTAATATCAGAAAAATAAATAGCGGGATTTCCTTCAAATCCATATTCTTCCGAAAGCAAACAGGTTAAAATTTCTTTTTCATCATCTTCTCTCTTGCCGAATTCCAGTGACCGGCAAAAATTTTCAATGGCTTCATCTTTTTGCCCTTCCGCCAGAGCAATCTTTGCCAGATAATAATACACATCCCCCCAGGGATATTTTTTTTCTGCCACCCGGTAAAACGCTTTTGATGCCTCATCAAAGTTGCCGGCATTAAACCATGCCCTGCCCAGCAGCAAATGGATCTTGTCTTTTTGTTTTTCCAGTTCTTTTTCCCATAAATCCGGCTTGAAAAATTGGGGTTTTCCCTGAGGTTTTTGTTCAGTCAGTACCAGGGTTTCGCTGAGCAGATGCACCGCAAATTCCGGGTTTTGATTGTTCTCGACCAACCAGAGAGCCACACCGGTTTTTAACTGATGGCTGTTCGGAACATTATTTAAAAGAATTTTTGCAAATTTTTCCGCATCAAAATCGTCACCGGTCTGTTCCTTTTTGGTTTTCAGTAACTGGAATGCGGCATACGCAGCATACCGCTCTCGGGGAAAATTTTTAACATATGCTTCAAGCAACGCAATCCGTAAAATTTTGTCCTCTTTTTCCTGAACAATCTGTTCAAAAAGCCGGGTGGCAATAAATTCGATTGTTTCTCGGGATTCAGATCCGGCTTTTTGCGCAAGCGAGATAATCAGCTTCTGTTCCTGATCCCGATCTTTTAACCATTGATACCCTTCAAATGCCGCCATCAATACACTTATTTTGTCTTTGCCGCTGTTCAGCAGGTCTTCAATTTCGTTACGCACAATTTTCTTTATATGCTCCGAAGATTTCTCCTCTTCCAGCCGCATTGCCCAGCCAAACGACAATGCGTCATAAAAAAAGGGGTCTCGGTCAAGAACCTGTTCACAGGTGGTGATAGATTCCGAAAATTGCCCCATGTAAAACAACGCCCGGGCTTTTTCATACAACCATTCCGGACGCCGGGATTCGATGACACCGGCCTTATCAAACAACAAAATGGCTTTTTGATGATGCCGCTCATTGATCATCGCCCGCCCTTTTTCCAACAGAGATTCATATTCAGAAGAAGCTGCGTTTTGATATATTTCATCAAACAATGCTTTCTGGAAAGAACAAGCCCCGGTGCAAATAATGAAAAACAAGATTAAAAAATATTTTATCAAAAATTTATACATTATTTTCAGTTTCTTATATGAATTGGATGTTCCATTTCAAAATTTCCAAAAAAAAAGCCAGTATTGTTATCAATTTTACACGGCTTCTATTATATCCGCGTTGGCGTTTAAAGTTCTCTGATGTTCACGATTTCATCGCAGCAGTTGACATATTAAAACCACTATCTCCTTTAATAGAGAGACCATATTGGCTCAGATCAAGAATCAACTGTTTATTACGCCTGTATTGCGTTTTAATTACGCCTGAAAAATTAAACCCATTATTGCTCAATCACATGCCAGTCACATAAAAAAAACCCAATATATTGTATTTTGCAAACACACAAACCACTATATAATGTCTCTTGTTGACGATAAGCGCTTTGCTCAATCACATGCCAGTCACATAAAAAGAATATTTTAATAAAAACATGACGCAAACCAATA